>CAIZMD010000741.1 GCA_903933995.1 uncultured Bacteroidota bacterium | reverse complement strand
TATCCTGAAAAAAATATTGTGTTTATTGATCTTGGTGCTCACCCTGGCTCCGGTGGTAGAGGCACAACAAAAAAAGAAAAAAACTACTAGCAGCAAGAGCAGTAAACAAAAAACTAGTTCCAAAAAAACTAGTTCTAAGAAATCTAAAAAGTCTAGTTCAAAAAAATCTAGCTCTAAAACCAGTTCTAAGAAATCTTCTTCCAAAAGCAGTACTAAGACATCCGCTTCCAAAAAAGTCAACTTGAATGAGGCGGATGATATTGCAGCAAAATTAACTAAGGAGGCGCTGGAAGACACCAGTCATCCAAAAGAAGTAGTGATTACATCAGCGTTTAAACCTTCTTTGAAAACAGCTGCCAAAATCAATTTTACCGCAGCAACGCCTTTGGCAGATACGGCAAGGTTGCAATTATTATATCGCGTTCCAGCGCAAAACCTATTCTTTTCTTATCAACCCGTTCCTATTAAACCCATTGCAATGGCCATGGATTCTGTAGAACCTTGGAAGAATAGTAGGTATATCAAAGTTGGGGTGGGTAATTTTAGTACGCCTTTTGCAGAAATGGGTTTGTCATTTGGAGACGGTGTTACCAATACGGTGAGTATACTAGCCACACACTTATCTTCTAAAGGAAATATTCCATTTCAAGAATTTGGGAAAAACAAATTATCGGTCTTGGCTAATTTTCAAACCAAGACTGCCCATGATTGGACTGCTCATGCTTTTTTTGACAATAGCAGACAATATTTGTATGGATTTCAACCTGCTACCATTCCTTATACCAAGGAAGATATTTTACAAAGATTCAATACCCTAGGTTTTGATTTGGGTATGCAAAACAAATTGGTGGGTGAGAATGGATTTAGTTATCAACCCAAGATTGGCTTTAGGTATTTTTCAAATAACAACAATGCCAATGAAGTCAATTTCATAGCACAACTACCTTTTACAAAAGCATTCTCTAGGGTCTATGCATTTAAGATGGGATTAACTGCAGACATTGCTTCTTACAATGCTCCCATGATTCCCAATCCTCTGAAAATTCAAAACAACCTATTTTATATTGACCCTAGTTTTCAATTTAAAACACCCAATCTGCGTTTGAACTTAGGGGTGATTCCTAGTTGGGATAATTCGGCATTTAAAATGCTACCCAACCTGACTGCGGAAGCTAGTATTAAAGAAACTGGGATGACCGTAGAATTGGGTTGGAAGGGTTCTTATCAAAAAAATGGCTACCGAACCCTTGCTGAATTTAATCCTTATATAGACAGACCTGATACCATCTGGAATACCAGGATTGCTGAACAATATTTAGGTCTAAAAGGTTCCTTGGGTAACCATTTTAGTTTTGCAGGAAGGGTTTCCTTTATGCAGTTCTTTAACCAACCTTTATTTGTAAATACTTTCTCAGACGGCAGGGCTTTTAATATTTTGTATGATAGCAGGGTAGAAGCCCTGAGAATCAAAGGAGAATTGGGTTATAAGGTACAAGAACAGTTTTCTTTGATGGCTGGTGTGAATATTACCCAGTTCACCAAACTAGCTACCAATGACAAAGCATATGGCTTGGTTCCTATGGAATTAACGGGTTCTTTAAAGTGGAAACTGCTAAAAGACCTACAAATTAAGGCGGATGTATATTTTAGAGACGGAGTACCTTATTTGTCCAAATCTATGGTTAGTCAGAAGCTGGATCCCGCTGCAGACCTGAATTTGGGTGCAGAATTTACGGTACTACCAAGACTCAATATTTGGATTCAAATGAATAATTTACTGAACAATACTTACCAACGTTGGAACCAATATGAGGTATTGGGATTCAATGTTTTGGGAGGAGTTGTATATTCGCTGCAGTAAATTCCTTTTTCATGCACCAGTATTTGTTGAAATACCTTGTTTTACATAAGCAATTGCCCCTACCAAAAGTGGGTGTTTTCAGCATTGAACAGGTAAGTGCGCAGATTGATTCTACCAACCATTTGTTGTATCCACCTTCACAGGTGATTAGGTTTAGCCAAGAAACCGTTGCGGCAGACAGAAATTTTTATGATTTTATTGTCAATGAAACGGGTTGGGAATTGGTAGACGTAATGCGCAATATTCAAAAATTTGTACAGCAATTATTGATTGAGGCCCAAGATAAACACGGTGCCAATTTACAGGGAATTGGAACATTAAAAAAAGAGGGAGACGGGCACTTGATGTTTTTTGCAGACCGCCCCTTAGATTATTTGTTCTCTCAAGTAAAGATTGACAAATCAATCAGTTTGGCCAAAGCGGCAATCTTAAAACAGTCTGCTTATAAGGCCAAGGAATTAGAAGGAGATGAATTAAGGGAATTGTTGGGACAGGCCACCGATTCAGACGCTACCGATAACTGGTGGGTTTATGCATTTGCCTTATTACTCTTGGGTGTAGGTGCCTTGTTGTTTTATTACGTTTAGTTCCAATAGCCTTTCATGAATCAGACCATACATTATCATGAGTGCCCAGCTTGCAAAAGTGCAGACATTCAAAAAGTATTAACAGCTAAAGACCATACGGTTTCTGGGGAAAATTTTGAGATCTGGCATTGTAACCATTGTAGTCTACGTTTCACCCAAGACATTCCAGTTTTGTCTGCTATTGGACCTTATTATCAGTCGGAAGAATATGTGTCTCATTCTGATTCACAAAAAGGGCTGATCAATAATTTATACCATCGCGTTCGCAACCATACTTTAGAAACCAAGCGTCAATTGTTGCAAACCGTAACGAACAAGCAACAAGGTTCACTCTTAGATGTGGGTGCTGGTACGGGCGCATTTTCCAAAACCATGCAAGATGCTGGTTGGCAGATTACAGGACTTGAACCAGATGAAACAGCCAGGAAAAATGCCAAACAATTACATGGTTTAGATTTGCAGTCACCAGACCAATTATACCAATTGGCTCCTGCACAATTTGACGCCATTACTTTATGGCATGTATTGGAACACGTACACGATTTGCAAGGTTATTTGGAAAATTTTCATCGCTTATTAAAAGCAAGCGGAAAGTTGATAATTGCGGTTCCCAACTATACCAGCAAAGACGCAACTGTCTATGGTGCTTTTTGGGCGGCTTATGATGTGCCAAGACATCTTTACCATTTTTCTCCCGCCAGCATGCAGGCTTTGGCAAAATCAAAAGGATTTCAAGTAGACCAAATGCAACCCATGTGGTTTGATAGTGTGTATGTAAGTATGTTGAGTGAAAAGTGCAAAACGGGTAAAACCAATTTGTTGCCCGCCATTTGGAATGGCATGCTGTCTAATGCCAACTCCATTGGCAATGCCGCAAACTGTAGTTCTGTGATCTATATTTTGTCTAAAACAAGCGCTTAGTTAAACCTGATTTCAAACATAGCAGGCCACCATTTTCCCGTTACATAGAATGTCTTGGTGCTAGCATTATAAGCTATTCCATTTAAAACTTCGGCCGTACTATCTGGTACATTGCTTTTCTTTAAGATATCTGTAAAGTCTGCCTTGGCTTCTACTAAACCCGTTTGGGGATTGATTTTGACTATCTCATTGGTTTGCCACACATTAGCATAAATAGCACCGTCTACCCATTCCAATTCGTTGATATTTGATACATAACCATTGTTATTGCTCACACCCAATGTGCGTTCAATTTTAAAGGTTTCAGGATTCACAAAATAAAGATTGCTACCACCAGTACCAAGAATCAAAGACTTACCATCTGTGGTCATACCCCAACCTTCATAGGGCCATTCAAATTCTTGAGGCAATTTTTTAAAATTCAAATCATACACAAAAACCTTATGTTCCTGATAAGTAAGTTGGTAGATTTTACCGTTTAAAACGGTGATCCCTTCTCCAAAAAAGTCATCAGCCAATTTGATACTTTTTTTAATCTTTCCCGTTTTAATATCTACTTGCAAAAGTTTGCTACGGCCCTTATTGCCCGTGCTTTCTAAAAATGTTCCTTCATGTACTAAAAGTCCTTCAGTAAAAGAACTGGTATCATGTGGGTATACATTTAGAACGGTATAATTTAGTGTTGCTGGTGCAGGAATTGCAGCAGAACTATTGTTATTGTCAGAATTGTTATTGTCATTATTACAAGCAGCCAAACCAAGGGCCAACACCAAGAGGGAAAAATATTGCTTCATAGAATTTGATTGCTTAAAAATAGGAAAGTTCCTTATTGGAAATAGTTAAAAATAAAGCAACATTAACTCAGCTGCTTTTTCACCCATAATAGGGGTGAGTGCCACGCCCATACCGTTGCAGGCAATAGCTACAAATACGTTGTCACTTACTTGACTAAGTAAGGGTTTCTTGTTTTCTGTAAAGCCCATGATGCCGCTCCAATGGTCTTCAATGGTATATTGATAGGAAGGATGAATATGATCTTTTAAAAACCCTGTTAGTTTGTTTTTAATTAAATCTGTAACAGCCGTTTCTGTGGTCTGTTCTGTTTCAAAATCTGCATTGCGAGCACCACCCAATAAGATTCTATTACCAAGGTTGCGCCAATAATAAAATCCTTCATCAAAATGAAAAGTACCATTGAGTTTTAATCCTTCAATAGGAGAGGTAACAATCACCTGACCCCTTGCAGGAGTAATATTTAAATCAGGAAATAACGTATTACCATAAGCATTGGTACAAAACAAAACTTGGTTACAGGTAAAGAGAATTTGTTGAGAAGTATGAAGGATAATGCCTTGTGGTTTTTTCTCCCAATACACTACTTCCATACCATTCAAAATAGAGACCCCGGCGGCCTGTACTTTTTGAATCAGTGCACTCACTAATTTGCCAGAATGCAAACTGCCTTCCAAACTATTTTCTACCATGGCGTCAAAACCCATCATGCCTTTTTCAGCAATGGCTGCGTCACGTCTTACAAAGGTTTGATCCTGATCTGTAAGGTCTTTTAAATGTTCATTGAGCTCGGCTAATTTTTCATCCAATTGGTCAAAATGCGCATAGTCTTTGTTGATGCATTCATAGCCACCACAGGGATCAAATTCCATCTGCGCCATCCCAAAATGCCCCTTGATTTTTTCAATACCCAAGTAACGCATTTTAACCACTTCTAGGGTGGTATCTAAACCCATCTGTTCAATATCATGTATGATTTCTGTAGGGCTACCAAAGCAAGCAAAACCCGCATTACGAGTAGAAGCTCCCAATGGAATGGTATTCCTTTCTAGGATGGTAATTTTCAGATAGGGGTTCTTCTTCTTTAGTTCATAAGCCGTCCACAAACCCATCAATCCTCCACCAACTAGGATAACGTCCTGGGTAGAATAAAAACTCTCTTTTTCCCAAACCGATAGATTGCTCATGACCCAAAGATAGTCAAATGAAAAAAGGAAGTACCAACTGATACTTCCTTTTTATTCAAATGATGTGAACTATTATACGTTGAAACGGAAATGCATCACGTCACCATCTTTTACTAGGTATTCCTTGCCTTCAATGCGTAACCTGCCATTTTCACGGCAAGCAGCTTCACTACCATATTTTACAAAGTCTTCATAAGCAATCACTTCTGCCTTAATAAAGCCTTTTTCAAAATCGGTATGGATAACGCTAGCAGCCTGAGGGGCTTTCCAACCCTTGTGAATGGTCCAAGCACGTACTTCCTGCACACCGGCAGTGAAATAGGTATCAAGGTTTAGGAGCTTATAAGTAGTGCGAATTAAGCGGTTTAAAGCAGGTTCGGTCATTTTGTACTCTTCCATAAACATTTGCTTGTCTTCTTCGGCTTCCATTTCTGCTATCTGGGCTTCAATATTATTGCACATCACAATCAGTTCCGCGCCTTCCTTGGTCACGGCTTCTTTGAGCATCTCTGAAAATTTATTCCCAGTATGCATGCTGGCTTCGTCTACATTGGCCACATACAAAACGGGTTTATCAGTCAGTAAGAACAAATCGGCAATGGCGTATTTTTCTTCTTTATCCAAACCCAAAGAATGAATGCTCTTTCCTTTTTCCAAATGCTCTTTGCAACGGTTTAGGATGTCAAATTCAGCCTTGGCCTTGGTATCCGTACCCACACGGGCCATTTTTTCTACTTTTGACCATTTGCGTTCAACTGAATCCAAGTCTTTTAACTGCAATTCGGTTTCAATGATTTCTTTATCGCTGATGGGGTTAATAGCACCTTCTTCTCTAAGTACATTCTCGTCTTCAAAACAACGAATCACGTGAATAATGGCGTCTACTTCACGAATATTAGCCAGGAATTTATTACCCAAACCTTCACCCTTACTAGCACCTTTTACCAAACCCGCAATGTCTACAATTTCTAACTGAGTAGGAACGGTTCTATTGGGTTGCACCAATTCAGCCAGCTTGGCCATACGCTCATCTGGAACGTCTACCAAACCCACATTGGGTTCAATGGTGCAAAAACGATAATTGCTAGCCTGTGCTTTGGCACTAATACTAACCGCGTTAAATAAGGTTGATTTTCCAACATTGGGTAAACCCACAATTCCTGCTTGTAAAGCCATGTACAAAATTTTGAGCGGCAAATATAGTTTGATTTGCGCTTTAATGGGTTTAAAAAACGGCTTTGACCCAATTCTAAAGCACTAGCAGCACTTTGCTGCCTAAGATTTTATACTGTTTGTCTCTATAAACCACTTGATAACGGCCTTTTTGAAGATAAAGATAATAATAGCCATCGGGCGATGTGGCATAGGTTTGATCCGCTGGTACCAGCATGCCTACGCGTTTTTCATTGTACTCTTTCTCATAAAATGCCTGTACAAAAAACAGGTCACGGAAAATGGGTTGCACAGCCGTTTCTTTTTTCCATCCATTCATGGTACTAAACAAGGGTCTGCCATTTTTGAACTTGGTAGGAGGATGGTAGACATAGATATCAAACAAATGATACTGAAATAAGTCAACTGATTTTCCAGCAAGATAGGGCACCATGGGTGTGTCAAAACCCAGTTTGGGAGCGTATTGTTGGTACCAAAGCGCTCCATACAAACCATTGCTACCCTCGGTCATACCCGTTTGATCAATGGTCAAGGGATCAATATTGGATATGATTTTAAAATAAGCAGCCATAGGAATCCGACCATCGCTTCCAGCACCTTCTTCTACATGACCCTGACCCGCGTGAACCAAGATTTTTGCCTTGGGTTCCTTTTCAAGAATCTGAAAGATCTTTTGTGCTTGCGTATATTCCCGTTGGTTAACGGTATGGGTAGCACTACTGTCTTCATATGCCACCAAGGTATAGCCTAGTTCCAAAGCCTTGCGTACCAATTCACCGGCCAAGGGTTCACAGGTATAATGCCCAGTAAGCATATTCACTTGTCTGAGCGATGCATTAGGGAAGGGGCTCAGGGTTTCCATGGCTAAGTAGCGAAACCCTTGTATATAAAGATCTTCCAATAGTGAGGCTGTAAAGACCCGATGCTGCGGTTTCTCATGGGCTTCATTGATCATGACTACCTGACTATTCCTGGTTTTTTCTAAAATATAGGTTTTGGCATCTTTGAAACTGGCACCAGCAAAGGGATTCCCCTGTTTGTTAATGGCTTTTTGCAGAGAATCCGTATAAGGAGAAAACAGTTCTATTTTTTCTAATTCCTGCACACCTGCATAGTCTCCAATAAAAGCCAAGGACTGTTTTAAATCGGCATAATATTCGGCCCTGCCACTGGTTTTGATGAGCCAGGGTTCCTGTTTAAATGATTTATAAATAGGATAGAGATAGTGTAGTTCTTGGTTGTGATAGATTGAAAGGTATTGGCTTGAATCCAATGCCATGCCTTTTTGCGCTTGCACATAATCTTTGAGGTAATTGTAGTTTTCACTCCACTGGGCTTTTGTAAACCCGGGTAAAAATCCTAATAACAAACAAAAGAAAAAGCATTTGCGCATGCGCGATATTTTTTGCAAGAATACTGTCTTTACTGTTAATAGGAACCCAAGAAAGTAAACCTGATTCAGCTTTAACAGTTGTTATTTGGTCTTAGCGTATTGCATTACAATATCCCATTCTTCCGGCTTCACGGTTTGAACAGATAGTCTACCCAAACGAATCAAATCCATATTGGTGAGTCTGGGGTCTTGTTTGAGCACTTGTAAAGAGACTGGAACCTTGAGTATTTTATGAGGCTTAAAATCTACTACCAACCAAGCTGGATTATCTGTAGTAGGGTCTTGATAAGCTTCTTTGACCACTTTGGCAATGCCTACAATTTCCATTCCCTCGTTGCTATGGTACCAAAAAGCCAGGTCGCCTTTTTTCATGGAGCGGAGGTTATTGCGTGCTCCATAATTGCGCACTCCATCCCACATGGTCAGGCCTTCTTGTTCAAACTGTTCCCAACTATACTTGAAAGGTTCTGATTTGATTAACCAATAGTTCATATAAAAGATTCAAAAGTTCTTAGAAGAACAACGCAATACCTAAAAAGTTGTTAGTACCCACTAGCCAACACATCGGCTAAGTGCAGGGTCTGCATATTGGAGCCATGGTTTTGTAAACAACCATTGATATGCATGAGACAACTCATGTCAGTACTAATCAAATAGTCAGCGCCGGTTTCACCAGCATTGGTAATTTTTTGTTCCCCCATGGCAATGCTAATAGGTTCAAATTTTACGGCAAAAGTACCACCAAAACCACAGCAGGTTTCTACATCATTCATCTCCACCAATTCTAGTCCAGCTACCTTGCTCAATAACTGTCTAGGACCTTGTTTGATCTTACATTCACGTAAGGCAGCACAACTATCGTGGTAAGTAGCTTTGCCCTCAAACTTGGCGCCTAAATCATCTATTTGTAGAATATCAATCAAGAATTCAGAGAGTTCAAATATCCTAGATTTGATTTTTTGAGCCTGTTGTAAATGTGCCGAATTTTCAAAGAGTTTGGCGTATTCATTACGTACAAAACCCACGCAAGATGCAGAGGGCGCAACAATATATTCCGCGCCTTCAAAATCGTTTAAGAATTTGGTGCAAACTTCTTTGGATTCACCCCAGAACCCTGCATTAAAAGCTGGTTGACCACAACAGGTTTGTTGGGCATTATAGATGACTTCGCAACCTGCTTTCTCCAATACTTTTACCATATTAAAAGCTACAGTAGGGTAGATCTGGTCAACAAAACAAGGAACAAAGATTTGCACTTTCATAACCGTAAAGGTTTATTTCAATTTTCTATTCAAAGCAATCATTTTAATAGCGGTAACGGCCGCTTCCTCACCCTTGTGACCGTGTTTGCCACCTACACGTTCTAATGCTTGTTGCTCATTTTCCAAAGTCAGTACACCAAAAATGACAGGTACATCCAAACTGAGGTTGAGCTGCAAAACACCATCGGTAACCGCTTTACACACATAGTCAAAATGAGGTGTGTCACCACGGATCACCGTACCCAATGTAATATAGGCATCGGGTGGGGTTTTGCTATAAGCGTAGTGATTCTTAACAGCAAATGGAATCTCAAATGCACCTGGCACAGTGAGTGTTTTGCAAGCAACACCTTGCGCTTTTAATACCCTTTTTACCCCCGCTTCTAATTTGTTAATGATGGCGGCATTCCATTCTGTTTTCACTATAACAACAAAGGCATCCTTGATAACAGGGATGCCTTTGCTTAATGCAGTATTACCTTGAGTAGCCATTAGCTATTAGTCGTTTTTTTCAACACTTAAACGGTAAATGTATTTGTCAGCCTGAAAACCTTTGTCGGTTTTAGGGAATTTGGTTTTGATTTCTTTGTAAAGATCCAAAGCTTCTTTGTTCTTACCCAATGTTTCGCTTAATAAAGCGGCACGGAATAAGTATTCAGCAGAATTGGCTTCGTCAGTTTCAAAAGAGTTACCTGCTTTTTTGTAGGTAGCAATAGCGTCATCATTTTGCTTTAATTCAGCATATGCATCACCTAAATTACCTAGGGCCAACAATTGAATTTGTTTGGCATCTGTAGAAAAATCTTTCAGGTATTTCACTGCATTGCTAAAATCACCCAAGTGCAAATAACTTACACCAGCATAATATTTAGCAAGGTTAGCAGTTTGGGTACCACCATAATTATTGATAATGTACAATGCTCCTTTGTTTTGGCCATCGCCATTCAATACTAGGTTAGATGAATCCATCATAAAATAACCCTGTACTTTAATAATGGCTTCAGCAGCTTTATCTTCTTTTGGTTTTACTATGTATTGCGTATATCCAATCCATCCAGCAACTACCACCACAATGGCTACTACAACGCCCAAAATGGTTTTTCCATTTTGTTGTAAAAAATGTTGTGCTTTTGCTACGGGTTCCTGTTCTAAATGGGTATGCTCTTTGTGATGCTCGCTCATGATTGTATTTTAAAAAAGAATGTGTTAATGGGATTAGTCCACAATAAAGGGATAGTTGGCGTCTATATATACGTCTTTTAATACTTCGCTATCATCTGGCCATGGGCTTTCTTCTGCAAAGCGAACGCTTTCATCAACTACAGCGTTGATTCTATCATCAATGGCTTTAAGGTCTTCTTCTGTACCAAAACCATTGGACAAAATAGTGTTCTTAACCTTGATAATTGGATCTTGGTCTTTGTACTCTTCCACTTCTTCCTTGGAGCGGTATTTCTGAGGATCAGAAACAGAGTGACCTTTATAACGATAGGTTTTTAATTCTAATAGGGTTGGACCATCTCCTTCACGAGCTCTTTTAACAGCGCGTGCTACAGCTTCATGAACTGCTTCTGGAGTCATACCATCTACTTTATCAGCTGGCATTTCATAAGCATCAGCTAATTTGTAGATATCAATCACATTAGAAGTTCTTTCAATGCTGGTACCCATAGCGTAGTTATTGTTCTCGCAGATAAAAATAACTGGGAGCTTCCACAACATGGCTAGGTTAAAAGTTTCGTGCAACATACCCTGGCGGGCAGCACCATCTCCAAAATAAGTCAAGCAAACATTATCTGTTCCCTTGTATTTTTCAGCAAAAGCTAATCCAGCGCCTGTACCAATTTGGGCACCTACAATTCCGTGTCCACCAAAGAAAAAGTGTTCTGCGCTAAAAAAGTGCATACTTCCACCTTTACCCTTAGAGCAACCAGTTGCTTTACCATATAATTCAGCCATACAAGCATCGGCAGATACACCCTTGGCCAAAGCCAAACCATGGTCACGGTAAGCCGTGATAAATGGATCAGACTGTTGGGTAGCGGTCATACAACCAGCTGCAATGGCTTCTTGTCCAATATAGGCATGAAAGAATCCACGGATTTTTCCAGCCATTTTGTACATTTCTTCCGATTTCAATTCAAACTGACGAATCAGTTGCATCAGTTCGTACCAGTAGAGGTAGGTTTCTTTTGAGAATTTCATGGACAATCTTGCAAATTTTGGACGCAAATATAGGGGTTAGTTGCTAAAAAAGCCCCTAATGTGGAAAAGCCCCTGTCTTAAAACGCATTTTATTTAGAAGCTATAGACTGCTTCAGGAATAGCATTGGGATCTGGGATACTTATTTGGGCTAAAAAGCGGTTTTCAAGCACTTGAGCGAATGTATTAAAATAAACAATCACATCTTCTCGCTGATTCCTTTTTAACCACCTAAAACCGCCAGGTAATTGTTCCAAGACTTCACGGTTATTTAAATATTCCAAATGATGGATATCCGTTGGGGTTAGACCAATTTCTTCTAATTTTTTTAAGAGAAGTGAAAAAGGGGCTTGAGATACTGAACAAGATTCTTGGCTTAATTCTGTCCATTCTCCAATGCCAGTATGTGCATAGGTTAGAATTTCTTCTTTGCTCAACTGGGCAACTACTTGTAGCAAGTTCCCACAATTACATGCACCATGGTTTCCCCAGGCATAATGTGCACCAGTTGAAAGACGTGTTGCTGTTACTCTTAAGGCATCTATTAAAGCAAGGTTTGGATGGGCCATTGTTATAATTTTATAAAATAACACACTATAAAAGAAAATGTTGCGATGGAGAAGCAGCTTTATTTTTTACCGTTCATCCCAAAAATGGATCCTTTTTGAACTCATATTCTGTTTAAGCGTTAGTACTATTAAATTAAACAAAATCACATGAAAATGAAATTCTTAGCCACATTGATGATTGCAGTAGTAGGTTTATTTGGTACCGTATCTGCACAAAAAACAGTTGTAGACATTGCCGTTGGTTCTAAAGACCATAGCACATTAGTTGCAGCAGTAAAAGCAGCTGGTTTGGTAGAAACCTTACAAAGTGCTGGACCTTTCACCGTATTTGCTCCAACAAACGCTGCATTTGCAAAATTGCCTGCAGGAACTGTTGAGACTTTATTAAAAGCAGAAAACAAAGCAACCCTTGCTAAAATTTTAACCTACCACGTAGTAGCTGGTAATTTAGACGCTGCTGCTGTTGTTGCCGCTATTAAAGCCGGTAATGGCAAAGCTGTTGTAAAAACAGTAAGCGGTGGTTCTTTAACTGCTTCTTTAAAAGATGGTAAGGTAATCCTGACTGATGAGAAAGGTGGTGTTGCAACCGTTGTAGCAACAGACATCAAAGCTGGAAACGGTGTAGTACACGTGATTGACACAGTAGTATTGCCTAAATAATTGGTTGGTTTGGTAGAATGATAAAGGGGTAAGCAATTTGTTTTGCTTACCCCTCATTTTTTATAAGATCTATATTAGTTATGCTTCATTCAAAAATGCATAACGATAATCAATAGGAGGGTTGAAAGTTTCCTTAATGGTTCTTGCACTCAACCAACGATATAAGTTTAATTGACTACCTGCTTTGTCATTGGTACCAGATGCCCTTGCACCACCAAAAGGTTGTTGACCAACTACGGCGCCAGTAGGCTTATCATTGATATAAAAATTACCAGCAGCATTGCGTAACTTATTGGTAGCTAGTTCAACAGCAGCCCTGTCTTGACTTAAAATTGCACCAGTTAAAGCATAATTAGAAGTACCATCTAACAATTCTAAAGTTGCTTCAAATTTCTCTGCAGGGTATACATAGATGGTCAAAACTGGCCCAAAGATTTCTTCGCACATGGTTGTGTATTTTGGATCCTTGGTTACAATTACGGTAGGTTCTACAAAATAGCCCTTGGTCTTGCTATATCCGCCACCTACTAAAATGCTTGCTTTCTTATTTTTCTTAACGTTGTTGATATAGCGAGTGATATTAGTAAATGATTTTTCATCAATCACTGCATTTACAAAATTGCTAAAGTCTTCTACTGTACCCATTTTCATGCTCTTAATTGCAGCAGTAAGTTTGGTCTTCACTTCTTCAGCCATATTGCTTGGAATATATGCCCTAGACGCAGCAGAACATTTTTGACCTTGGTACTCAAATGCACCACGGGCAAGGGCTGTAACCACGGCGTCTACATTGGCGCTCTTGTGTGCAATCACAAAATCCTTACCACCTGTTTCACCTACAATTCTAGGATAGCTGCGGTATTTACCCATGTTCTCTCCAATAGTCTTCCACATGCTGTTGAACACACCAGTAGAACCGGTAAAATGAACACCAGCAAAATCGCGGTGGTTAAAACAGATAGATCCTAAAGTAGGACCATCAACATAAATCAAATTGATCACACCATCTGGCAAACCTGCTTCTTTTAAAATGCGCATAAATAATTGTGCAGAATAAATTTGGGTATTGGCTGGTTTCCAAACCACCACATTACCACACATAGCAGCAGAAGTAGGAAGGTTACCACCAATGGCAGTAAAATTGAAAGGGGTAATGGCAAGAACAAATCCTTCTAGTGGACGCCATTCCAAACGGTTGTGCATACCAGGTGCCGAAAGGGGTTGTTCCTTATAAATATTGCTCAAGAAATGCACGTTAAAACGCAAGAAATCAATCAGCTCACAAGCAGCATCAATCTCTGCCTGATACGCATTCTTACTTTGCCCCAACATGGTAGCCGCATTCATTTGAAAGCGATACTTGGTAGCCAATAAATCTGCGGCTTTCAAGAAAATATGTGCACGGTTTTCCCAGCTCATATCGGCCCAAGCCTGTTTTGCTTTTAAAGCTGCATCAATGGCTTGGTTTACATGGGTAGCATTACCGGCATGAAAGGATCCCAGTGTATGGGCCAATTCGTGTGGAGGATGAATATCGTGTTTAACACCTGTTCTTACAGATTTAGAACCAATGTACATGGGAATATCAATTGGTTTCTTTTTTAAATCGGCCAAAGCCTTTTTTAAACTGGCTCTTTCAGGACTTCCGGGAGCATAACTCAAAACCGGTTCGTTGGCAGGCATGGGATAGGAAAAATATCCAAGACTCATGGTTATAGGTTTAGTTTAGGTCCGCAAGGTAAGAAACAAAATGAATCCGTAAATTTGTAGCATGTCTTTGATTTTATTTGACCCAGCTAACCGGGAATCCCTTTTTCCCCTCACCAGTACCAAGGCCTTTGCAAGTTTAAGATTTGGCATTCTGTCTATTGCTGAGCGATGGCATTGGAAAACAAAAGAGGAAGTATTTGTTCATACGGCGGATTATTTACAACCGCTATACCCTTTACCCAATGATCATACACATTACTGGATCAATGCTTCCGTTTTGCCAGATGATGCGCTCATTGAACGCATTTTTGATTTGCCTTTGGGGCATTGTCTTTATGACGAAAAAGGGTTGATAGCAGCCAAATTAGACCTAGTATTTGGAGCATTTCAAGCAAATCCGGATCAATATCAGGTTTGCCACCAATATGGTCATGTGAAGCGTTTAGAACATCCATGGGAAATCATGTTGTGGAACGATGCCATGATTAGGGAAGATTTTAAATTGGTCACCAAGGGTAGGGCTTCTCAACCCATATCTCCAACGGTGAATACCTTGCAACAGGCCGATATTTTTATTGAAGAAGGAGCCAAACTTGAATTCTGTACCCTTAACTCAAAAACTGGACCTATTTATATTGGCAAAGACGCTGAGATCATGGAAGGCTCATGCATTAGAGGACCCTTTTCATTGGGCACTAACGCCTTGGTTAAAATGAATAGCCGTATTTATGGCGCTACTACATTAGGCCCCGGTGTCTTAGGTGGTGGAGAGATCAAGAATACGGTGATCATGGGCTTTACCAACAAAGCACACGATGGTTATCTGGGCGATGCCGTAATTGGAGAGTGGTGCAATTTTGGGGCAGGTACCACCAATAGTAATGTGAAAAATACTGCCGGGGACGTAAAAGTTTGGGACTATGGTACCAATGCTTATCAGGTTGTAGGACAAAAATGTGGACTCATCATGGGAGACTATAGCCGCATTTCTATCAATAGTTCCATTAACACAGGATCCGTGATTGGCGTGAGTTGTAATGTATTTGGAGCAGGCTTATTACCCACCATTATTGAAGACTTTAGCTGGGGTGCCAGTGGTAACCGGTACGATTTTCAAAAAGCCCTTTATGCCATTGATAATTGGAAGAAAATGAAATGGTCTTCTTTATCAGAAGCGGAAACTAGCGTTTTGAAAGTTATCTTTGACAAAATTCAACACTGATTTTATTTAAATAATTATAAGAACAACATGAGACAACAAATTGCCGCAGCAAACTGGAAAATGAATTTAACCCTACAACAGGGAGAACAATTGTTAAACGATATTATTGCAAAACCACATAGCTTGTCTGCACATCAGTCAGCCGTATTTGCGGTTCCTTTTCCTTACTTGCCCATGGCTCAAGCCAAATTGGCTGCAAAAACCAATGTATTTGTAGCAGCACAAAACTGTTCTAACAAGAAATCTGGTGCTTATACGGGTGAAGTTTCTGTAGAAATTTTGCAATCAGTAGGTATACAATATGTGGTATTGGGTCACTCTGAAAGAAGGGAATATTTTCTAGAAAGCAATCAGTTATTAGCTGAAAAATTAGACATCTGTTTGGCTAATAACATGAAACCAATTTTCTGCTGCGGAGAACCTCTAGAAATTAGAGAAGCAGGAACACAAAATGAATTTGTTGCCAAACAATTGGCAGAGTCATTATACCATTTGAGCGCAGAACAATTACAACAAGTTGTCATTGCCTATGAACCAATTTGGGCAATTGGTACTGGCAAAACTGCTAGCAGTGCACAGGCTCAAGAAATTCACGCATTTATTCGTGCTGAATTAGCAGCCAAATATGGTGCTGATATTGCCAATACTATCAGCATTTTGTATGGTGGTAGCGTAAAAGCTGCCAATGCAGTAGAACTATTTTCTCAACCCGATGTAGATGGTGGCTTAGTAGGTGGAGCTTCCTTGATTGCAGACGAATTTGTAGCTATCATCAACGCACTAAAGTAATGGCTTTACATAGAGACCAAGCCCTGCAACCCTTAAGCAGGCAGCACCACCAAGGATTGTTGGTGTCATTGTTATTGTCTAAAGGCCTCAAAAAGAACTTGGCTACTAAACCCATGCGTGATTTTATCTTGCAGTATTGGCAGGATGATTTGTGCAAACATTTTGAAGTGGAAGAAAAGTCATTAGTACCCATTGCC
>CAIZMD010000740.1 GCA_903933995.1 uncultured Bacteroidota bacterium | reverse complement strand
TCAAAACCCATTACGAGGGTTTAGATATTGCCCAAAGCAATCGGATTCATTATCTCTGTTTTAAGATTGACAAGGAATTGCCAAAGGAAAAGGATGCCGGATTAAAACAATTGATTAGTGAGCGAGAACTTGATTGAGAACCTTGATTTTTATTACGATGAAAGCGGCAATGTAGTTTTCACCGAGCACTATCATATAAACAAGGGCCACTGCTGCGGACACGGATGCAGACATTGCCCCTATCAGTTTGAATCTGTTCCAGAACCCAAACGCTCTCAATTACTTCAAAGAGAAAATGCGTAAATTGGCTGATGGCCAAATCTTCCAAACCTAGTAAATCTTCAAAGGCAATTCCAACAGAAAAGCCAAAAGCCGTTCTACCCAGTGGTAGAAAAGACCTAAGCTTTTTTGAACAGGTATATGATGTAGTGAGGTTGATCCCAAAAGGTAGGGTTACCAGCTATGGTGCTATTGCAGCTTATCTAGGAACAAGAATGAGTGCAAGAATGGTGGGTTGGGCCATGAATGGCGCGCATAACATTACACCAAAAGTACCCGCTCATAGGGTAGTGAATAGAAACGGCATGTTAAGTGGCAAAGCCCATTTTGCAACGCCAAGTTTAATGGAAGAATTATTAGCCAAGGAAAAAATCTTTGTCAAAGACGATATTATCCAAGACTTTAAAACCAAATACTGGGACCCTTCTATAGAACTTTCTCTTGATTAATCCAGTTGTATTGACTAGCTATAAAAAGGCTTGATCATCCAATACACAATGGGACCAGTTATGGCAACATAGAACCAAAGTGGCCATGTAATTTTTGCCAATTTTTTATGCAAAGGAAATTCCGCGGTTAAAGCGCGATAGGCTGTAAATAATATAAAAGGAAGGATTACTGCAGCTAAAATAATATGGGTGATCAGTATGATAAAATAAATGGTTCTTACGCCACCTACAGCTGCTTTTTCTGCATCCGTTACAATACCATCATGATCCGCGTCTCCAAACTTTGCCTCTCCTGCTAATAAGTGATGCGCAATATAAGATACCAAGAAAAGAATAGACAACACCAATGCTGCCATCATGATCTGCTTGTGTAATAAATACTTGCCATTTTTCACAGCCACTAAAGCTGCAACTAATAAAACTGCAATAGTTGCATTTACAAATGCATTAAAAGCAGCAAATATATGTACATCAAAACCTAGGTCTACATTGAGTTTGATCTTGGTCAGTACGCTTACGGCTAAGAATACAACCACAGAAAATATTCCGATCAGCCAATAGGCTTTTTTGTCATTTTTGGAAATAGAAGCTTGTAGCATGTACTTGTTTTAAACTGATAATGATAACAGTATTTTATTCAACTTGTTGACTAGCCGTTGATCTTTCTACGGCCTCTTAAATAGAACATGAAAAAAGTTACGGCTAAAACAATGATCAACCAAAGCCAACTCAGGTCAATGATTTGTGTGAAAATGCCGTTCTTTTTTTTCTTGTCTTTTTCCAACATGAGTAGTCCAATATCTCTGGCCAATTTGCCCATAGAATTACTATCTAACCCATTGTAATACCCACGCACATAATGGTCTTTGTCTATGAGTACAAATCTGCTGGTATGTACAAAATCTGGTGACACTGGTTCTTCACTAAACTTGTCCACTTTTAATTCTTCAAAAGCAAATTTGTAAATAGAATCACGATTCCCAGTCAGCATCCACCAGTTGTCATGGTTTACACCAAATCGGTCTGCATAGTTTTTCAAGGTTGCTACAGAATCACGTTCTGGGTCTACTGTAAATGAAATGAACTGTACTATGCTAGTATCTATCTTATTGCGCACATTGCCCCCTGTGATAAAGGACTGTTGCATCTTTGCCATATTGTGTGTGAGCTTAGGGCAAATACTACCACAACTGGTAAAGAAGAAATCGGCCACAATAATTTTACCCGTCTTGTCAAATAAACCTACCGAATCTCCCAATTGATTCAGCAAATGAATATTGGCAGTTTGATGCCAAATGCTGTCTGTGATTTCTTTACCCTTATCTACCCTGGTAACTACCGTATCTAGCAAGTATTTTCTAGGCATGTCAACTGCCTTTTCGCTAAAGTATTTGAGCCCCAAATAACAAAGTACTGGCACCATCAGTGCTACCATTAAACCTAGTATGGCTTTCTTATTCATGCTGCAAAAATAACCAATAAAAAAGCCATCCCGTTCATTGGGATGGCTGATTTGTCTATTCTTTATAAATTAATGAGTAGTTCTTGGTTCGTCCAAATAACCCTCATGTTTGGTATCGTGTTTTTGGTCGTGTTTTTCTTCATGCTTGGGTGCTTCTTTCTTCTCTACCTTAATAGTGCTTTGCTCCTTAAAATGAGGATCATAGGTATTACGCAGATTTCTAAAAGAATTGCCATCGGTTAAGAAAGCGGTAATGAACCAAATAAACAAGGCCAATGGAACTACAATGGTCATGATTAGGTTCTTCAACTCGTGTTTCAAGTGCATGAAATAAGCAACAATGTAGAATGCTTTAGCTAACATCAGGATCACAATGGAACCTTTTATAGCCAAACGTAATCCTTCACTGGTCATGCCAATCATCCAAAAACCTAGTATTAATTCTATAATAGTTAATACTGAAAGGATGATGGTTACTTTTACAATTTCTTTGGTTCCACCATCATGGTGTACTTCGTGTTCAGCAGTATGTGACATATAAATAGTTCTTGTATTTTAGGAATTCGGTTTACTTAGATCAAGTAGAAGCAGGTGAATACAAATACCCAAACCAGGTCTACAAAGTGCCAGTACAAACCAGCTTTCTCAATCATCAAGTAATGACCACGTTGTTCAAACTTGTCCATTAAGGTCATGATCAACATAACAATATTAATGATCACACCAGAGAATACGTGGAATCCGTGGAAACCAGTAATGGTAAAGAAATAGTTGGTAAAGTTGGTAGAAGAAGCCGTTCCGTCTGCATTTAAGAATGGATTCATACCCCACCATGCACCTTCATGATGCAAGTGGTTCCACTCCCAAGCCTGACAGCTCAAGAAAGCAATACCACCAATGATAGTCCAGATCAAATTGGTTGTTACACCTTTCTTATCCATGTTCTGACCAGCTTTCACCGCCAATACCATGGTTACAGAACTAATGATCAAGATAAAAGTCATGATACTTACAAACACCAAGGGTGCGTTCACGCCTTCTGGTGCAAAAGGAAAACTTTTGAACACCACGTTGGGGTCAGGCCATCCATTAGTAGAAAAACGAATGGTACCATAAGAGATCAGGAAAGCCCCAAAAGTGAAAGCATCACTCATTAGGAAGTACCACATCATCAATTTACCATACTCTACGTTGAAGGGGCTTTTACCTCCGCTCCAAAGCTTGGGTGTTGTTGCAGTTGTTGTAGTTGACATGTTTGCTCAAAAATTTCGGTACAAAAATATTGGCTGGCGTTGAAAAATAAGGAATAAATCCCAACTTTTTCTTAAACTATCCAATCCAGTTATAAAACAAAAACAAGTAAATCCATAATGCATCCACAAAGTGCCAATAAGTTCCTACTACTTCTACTGGCACTGCACTGTAGTTTTTTACCGTAGACCTAAAAGCCCTGGCAAAAAGCGTAATCAGTGCAATCACTCCTCCCAAAACGTGTAGCATATGCAACACGGTAATCACAAACAAGAAGGACACTGCAGAATTGCTCTTAGGTCCAATCATAGCAATATCCCTTGCTTCCAAATCTTTAAAACCCAGGTACTGCATCACCAAAAACACAAGGCCAAGACCCGCAGTTATGGTAATCAGTGTTCTATATCGGCTCATTTCTCTGGCTTTCATGGCTTTTGAAGCCAAGAACATAGTCAGGCTACTAGCCAAAATCACGCCAGTAGAATACCAGAAAATCAGTGGCAAATCAAATTGCAACCAACTGCTCTGGTTCTTTTTTACAATATAAGCACTGGTCATACCGGCGAACATCATCACAATGCTACCCATGGCCACCCACATGGCAAACTTGTGGGGGTGGATTTTTTGTGGCTCCTTGTTAGGAATGGTTGTTGTCATCACGGTGATATTATTTTTATCTATTTCTTCTATCCATGAACCTTATCTGCTAATAGTGCTAAAAACACTATGGGCAGATAGATATAACTACTAAACATGACCCTTCGGGCCGATTTTACATCCATTGCTTGGTATAATCTCAAACTCTGCACTACCATAAATAGGTTGCAGACAATGACAATATACATGCTTACCTGACCAGTTAATCCAAAATAGTGTGGCAAAATGCCCACTGGAATCATCAACACTGAATACATCACTGCTTGCAAGGCGGTGAATTTGGTAGGCCCCTTATCAGCTGGTAGTAATTTGAAACCCACCCTGCTATAATCGCTATGCGCAACCCAAGCAATTGCCCAGAAATGCGGAAACTGCCATAGAAATTGAATCCCAAACAGGATCCATCCGCCTGCAGAAAAATCATCGTTTCCGGCTACCCATCCAATTAAGCAAGGGAAAGCCCCAGGAAAAGCGCCAACCAATACAGCGATGCTATTGATTTTCTTGAGGGGAGTATAGATAAAAGCATAGAGAAACAAACTCACTGCAGAGAGCAATGCGGCTGATAGGTTAAAAAAATACCACATCATCCAGCATCCAACCAGTCC
>CAIZMD010000739.1 GCA_903933995.1 uncultured Bacteroidota bacterium | reverse complement strand
TTCCGATCACTCTGATTCAATACCCATGGCACTGCGCTTCATGCGTTGGGCTGTTTCATGACCCAAATAATTGTCAATCCATCTTTCCATTAAATAAATAAGGGGGGTAAGTATTACCGCCATGGTAAATTTATACGCATAGTTGACCAAACAAATAGCCAGCACCAATTGCCAACTCCAACCATTCCCAATTTTAAAAGCAATAAATAGTACCACAAAACTGTCTACCAATTGAGAGACAACGGTACTACCAGTAGCCCTAAGCCAAACCCATTTTTCTCCCGTTGCTTTTTTGATTTTGTGAAATACGGTTACGTCCACAATCTGGCTAACCAAGAAGGCGGTGAGGCTACCTAGTATAATCCACATACCCTGACCAAAAATGCCACCAAATGCCAATTGCATATTGTCAATACCCAGTTCTTTTTTGGAGCCAATCCAAAAATCTGCCGGGGGAATTTCCATGGCCAAATAAAACATCACAAAAGCATATGAGATCAAGGCAATGGCTGTATAACTGATTCTTCTAACAGCTTTTGGACCGTAATATTCATTTACAATATCCGTAATGATAAATTCTAGGGGCCAGAGCAATACCCCACAAGTAAGGTTAAAACTCAACCCCGATTGACCCAATAGGGTAAAATTACTGGGAGATAACCCAAAGACTTTCTCTAGCGAAAAAATCTTTCCGCCAATACATTCTGCAATCAAGGCATTGGCCACAAAAAATGCAGCAATACTGATAAAGAGTTTGGTGGGCTTGCTTTTGAGTATGTCTTGAATCATTATTGAAAAATAAAGTGGTAGCAGATCTGAACAATCAGGAATATCAAATTGGTTAAACCAAGCCATTTTGGAACCAAGCTTGGTTGACGCTTAACCAACAAGTTGCCGCGCCAAATGTTCACCACCAAACCCAAGAATGGAGCAATAAACCAACCAAGGATAATGATCAATCCCTTGAAGCCCTGACTAGGAATGGTGTCTTGGGTTCTTTGCAACACCAAACAGGCCAGAAAACAGCCATTGCAGATCAAAGCCAGTCTAGAGAGAAATAAAAGCCCCTTCATAAAAAAATTTCGTTCAAAATAGCATTAATTTGCCAATCTCATAAAACTGAACTATGAAGCACTTTGAGTGGAAATCCCTCCTACCCCATGTTATTGCCGTTGCTGTCTTTGTTTTGGTAGCGGTTGTTTATTGCAAACCTGCCATGGAAGGAAAGGTATTGAGCCAACACGATGTTAGCCAGTGGAAGGGCATGGCCCAGGATCTGATGCAGTACAAGGAAAAAACAGGGCATTATCCCTTATGGAACAATAATTTATTTGGGGGCATGCCTGCTTACCAGATTGCCATGGAAGCCAACAACCCGGTTTCTGTGATTTATTTGCACAAAGTATTTATGCTTTGGCTACCCAAACCCATTGGTTATTTCTTTTTGCTCTGCATAGGATTTTATTTCCTTTCTCAAGTAATCGGCAGTAATTATTGGCTGGGCATCATGGGGGGTATTGCCTATGCGTATGCTACTTATAGTCCTGTGATTGTGGCCGTTGGGCATGATACCAAGATGCAAGCCATGGGATACTTACCCGCAGTATTGGCAGCTATCTGGTTAATCTATCAGAAAAAATATGCTTGGGGCTTGGCATTAACGGCCATTTTTAGTGCGCTCTTAGTAGGTATGAATCACTTACAAGTCACTTATTATTTCTTAATCCTAGCCTTGGTCATGACCATTGGATTTATCATACAATGGGTAAAATCAAATGACTACAAACATTTGGGTATTGCCCTTTCTCTAGCCTTGGTTGGAGGTTTATTAGGAGCAGGATCTAATTTGGTTACACTGGCCACTACTAGTGAATATTCAAAAGCCACTATGCGTGGTGGTAGCAATTTGGACACAACCGCCATTAAAACAAACCCTACTCAAAAAACAACAGGATTAAGTACCCAATACGCTTTTTTCTATGGTAGCTATGGACCAGCAGAAACCCTGACCTTCTTAGTACCCGGCATTTATGGGGGTAGTTCTAATGGAGAATTAACAGCAAATTCGCATATTGGAAAAGCGGCTATAGAACGCGGATTCCCTGAGGATCAAGCGGGACAATTGGCAGCTTATATGGGAACCTATTGGGGACCACAACCCATGACATCTGGCCCGGTTTATCTAGGTGCAGTCATTTGCTTCCTATTCATCTTTGGTATGGTCTATTTAAAAACATGGCATCGCTGGTGGATTCTGGCAGTTTGTG
>CAIZMD010000738.1 GCA_903933995.1 uncultured Bacteroidota bacterium | reverse complement strand
CAGCCTTTTCCATTCCGTGAAGTAGTTTTCCTTCTAACTCACCTGTGTAGGTTCCATCTTCAATGCACGCTTTGCTTCCAAGGGCTCCAGTTAAATGTGGCCGATTGTACTTGACTAGAATTTGTACCAATATGCACTAAAAACTTACCTGGTTCCCAAATCTTTTTCAAATCGCTATTATAGAAGGATAGTTCCTCTGTACTAATTTCAAATTTGATTTCTTTGGTCTCTCCGGGTTGCAAACTAATTTTTTGAAAACCCTTCAAATCTTTGACAGACCTTGCTACAGAAGCCACCGGATCACTGATATACATTTGAACCACTTCTTCTCCCGCATATTTTCCTGTATTTTGAATCATAACTGAAGCCATTAATTTTTCTTGACCCTTTAATTGGGTCTTACTCAACTTAACAGGACTATAGGTAAAACTGGTATAACTCAAACCATATCCAAAAGGATAGAGTGGATCATTTGATTCATCCAAATAATTGGATTTGAATTTGGGGAATCCTGTACCATCGTATGGTCTACCCGTATTTTTATGGTTATAATAAATAGGAATTTGCCCTACTGATCTTGGGAATGTTGCAGTAATCTTTCCTGAAGGATTATACTTGCCCAATAATACATCGGCAATGGCATTTCCAGCTTCTGTACCAGGTGCCCATGCTTCTAGAATAGCAGTGGCTTGTTTGCTCTCATTGACCAAGGTTAGTGGTCTTCCATTGATCAAAACCAACACAATCGGCTTTCCTTTTTTAGCCAATGCAGCCAATAGTTTTTGCTGACTTTCTGGCAATCCAATATCGGCTCTGCTGGAAGACTCTCCAGACATATCTGCGGCTTCTCCCATTACGGCTACAATAACATCAGATTGACTGGCAATATCTACGGCTTCCTTGATTAATTGCTCAGGTGATTTTGCATCAATGTCAATTTCAGTTCCAAAAACATTCACCCTTTTGGCAAATACAGTATCGTCAGAAATATTGGCGCCCTTGGCATATCGGATGCTTACTTGATTACCCAGCGCATTGGTCAATCCTTCTTTAACAGACACAGATTTTGTCCAATCACCAGCAACCACCCAAGTGCCCAACATATTGCGTTTATTATCGGCCAGGGGCCCAACCAAAGCAATGCTGCCTTGCGCTTTTAATGGTAATAGCTGCTGTTCATTTTTCAATAGCACCATACTATGCGCTGCCATTTTTCTAGCAGCATCTCTATTTTCTTGAACCAAGATTTCTTTGGCAGGTCTGGCCTCATCAATATACTTATAAGGGTCATCAAATAAACCCAATTTGTATTTGGCTTCTAAGATGCGCAAACAAGCTTGATCTATAGCGGCAAGGGAAACTTTACCTTCTTTTAAAGACTTACCCAAAGTTGAAAGTAGTCCCTCTCCTACCATATCCATATCCAATCCAGCATTTAGGGCTAGTGCAGATACAGTTTGTAAATCTCCCATACCATGTGCCGTCATTTCATTGAGCGAGGTATAATCAGATACTACAAAACCTTTAAAGCCCCATTGCTTGCGTAATAAATCTGTTAGTAGCCATTTATTACCTGTTGCTGGAACGCCGTCAATTTCATTAAAAGAGCTCATGATACTTCCCGCACCTGCGTCAATAGCAGCCTTATAAGGAGGCAAATAATATTCATACATTTTAATCTTGCTCATGTCTACGGTATTGTATTCTCTACCTGCTTCTGAACCACCGTATAAGGCAAAATGTTTCACACAAGCCATCATGGTATGGCTCAAGCTAAGGTCCTTACCCTGATAGCCTTGCACCACAGCTTTGGCAATAAGTCCCCCCAAATAAGGATCTTCACCAGATCCTTCTGAAATCCTACCCCAGCGGGCATCGCGGGCAATGTCTACCATGGGTGAAAATGCCCAATTCAATCCATCGGCAGTGGCTTCCTTGGCTGCAATCACTGACGATTCCCTACTCAAATCAAGATCCCATGAGGCAGACATGCCCAATGGAATGGGGAAAATGGTTTTATGCCCGTGGATTACGTCTAAGCCAAAAATCAGAGGTATATGCAAACGAGTACCTTTTACAGCTAGGTCCTGTGCTTTGCGTACTTTCTCCGGTGAATAAATCCCAAACAGACCACCAACTTGTCCTTTTTTAATTTTGGATTCCACATCTGCACTAACCACTGCTCCTGTTAACATTCCTCCCCCAGGTGTAACCAAATTCAACTGACCAATTTTCTCTTCTAAGGTCATTTTGGCCAACAAATTTTTGGCCTTTGCTTCATAAGCATTTTGTGCCATACCCAATTGGGTCATTAGCAACAAACAAATTAATTGGATGAAATTTTTCATATCAAATCTTAAAAAAAAAGGTGGACGATTGTCCACCTAAAGGTATTATTTTAAAAGCTTTTGTAAGTTATTATAACTGGTTGTGATATTCTCTAAAGGATTAGGAGCTCCGTCCTGCTCAATAAAGAAATACTTCATTCCGGAATCCGCAGCGTGGTCAAAAATGGGTTTGAAATCAAAATGACCTTTCCCAAATTCTAAGACCTTTTCATTTTT
>CAIZMD010000737.1 GCA_903933995.1 uncultured Bacteroidota bacterium | reverse complement strand
TTTTATATTTCTACGGGCAATGAAATTTGTAAAAATCTGCAAGCAGGAACGGTATTAGAAATGCCCCTTTATCTTTCTGCCATGACAGGAGCTGCCGTAAAGGATAATCAGTTGGTGCTAGAATATGATTTGGATTTTATGGACAAAACTGGAGAAAGTAAAAGACTGGTACATGAAACCACCAAAATTCCTTACCAGCCTTGGATGCAGCAGCAATTGGCTTCTCTGACCATTAAAATGCCCAACTATGCAGGTCTTGGCATGGTGCAATTGCGTTTAAAAGATCAGAACGGAAAACTCTTGCACAGTAATTTTATGCATGTTGTGGTAAAAGGTGGTCAAGCACTAGAAAAAACCACCATCCTAGAACAGGACGCAAAGAATTATTTTAAGGCCGAGTTTAGCAATAAGGTTTGGAAAGTATTGGATGGCTTAAAAGTTAATGGAGCGGGTAAGGGTTTTATGGAATATCAAATTCCAATGCCTGCTAATCTGGACACCAAAGGTATGACAAGCGCTTATATTTTGGTAGAAGCATCTGCCAAACAATTATTTGACAAAGACAGGGGAGAGGGTTTTGAAAAAGACCAAGACTATATGTTGGGAGCCAAAGTATCTCCTCATAAAAATCCCAATGCCTATCCAATGACGGATGAAACTTTGTTTGCTTCAGTAGTAAAAATTGATGTGAATGGGAAGACGGTTAAATCAGAAACATTGCCCGATGATCCCGCTGATCACCGTGGAGTGCTCTCTTGGAATAGTCAACTAAAAGATAAAAAATTAAGAGAAGCGGGGTCTTATGGTTATTTGATCAAAGTTCCTATTAGTGCTGCTGTACTAAAACAGTCTGCTGCTCAAGGTTTTCTTTCTTTGAAACTAAGCACTGCTGGTGATGGCGGATTGGCCATTTATGGCGCCGATTTTGGAAGATATCCTATCAATCCTAGTATTGTGATCAAGCGTTAACTAAACCTAGTATGAAAAGGATTTGCATTGTATTAGTGGCATGTTGTTCTGTAAGTTTTTTATTTGCACAAAACCTGCCAGGTCCAACTGGTTTGAGAACGGATTTATTGTTGCATACCCAACAGGTAAGTAAATCCGGATTCCCAGTATCCATGAACTTGAACAAAGCAGTTGAAAATGGACAGTACCAATATGCCAAAATTGTACAACCCAATCCAAGTTTTGATTGGGTCAGTGCTAAAGCCATCAAAGGTATTAGTGCCTTCCGTGTTTTATTGGCATCTAGTCCAGAACTTTTAAAAGAACAAAAAGCGGATTATTGGGACACTAAAAAAATCATAGGTAAACAACATCCGTTGGTTTACAAAGGAAAGCCCTTGCAATCAGGAAAGGCTTATTATTGGCAAGTACAGGAATGGGATGGAGCGGGTAAGGCAACCGCATTTTCAGCCATTAGTTCTTTTTTTCTTGATACTATCAAAAATGATTTCTCATATAGTCCTTTGGCTGCCAGTTATGAATTACCCATTGCACAGTCAAGAGAAAAAAATGGCACTTATTATCTTGACTTTGGAAGAGATGGATTTGGCCAACTAATGCTGCAATTCAACAGTGATCAAACTGATAGTGTTTTTATAGAAGCAGCAGAAGCCATGGATGGGGGCAACGGGTTTTTAAAAAACAATGGCAATATCCGATATATCAAATTGGGTTTGTTGGTAGAGAAAGGCTTGCATGAGTACCAAGTTAAATGGCCTGTGAATGAAAAAAGGAATAGCCGAAATCCCATTCAAATGCCCCTATATATTGGAGAAGTATTTCCTTTTAGATATGTGGCCATCAGAGGTTATAAGGGCAATTTAGACCAAGGGATGGTGAAAAGAAAATTAGTCTACTATCCTTTTGATGAACAAGCTTCTTATTTTCATTCCAGTGATACGGTGTTGAACAGGGTTTGGGACCTGTGTAAATACAGTATCAAGGCCACTAGTTTTTCTGGATATTATGTAGACGGTGACAGAGAACGTGTACCTTATGAGGCAGACGCATTGATTACCCAATTGTCACATTATGCAGTTGATGCAGAATATAGTATTGCTAGAAGATCTATGGCTTATTTGATTGACCATCCCACATGGCCAACGGAATGGAGTTTGCAAAATGTGTTGATGGCTTGGAATGATTATCTCTACACCGGTGATCTTGGCTATTTGAAAAAATACTATCCAGAACTCCAATTAAAAATGCTCATGCCATTGGAAGAACCCAATGGACTCAGATC
>CAIZMD010000736.1 GCA_903933995.1 uncultured Bacteroidota bacterium | reverse complement strand
GTCTTGCCGCTGATGAAATATAAAACCGAGGCCGCTAACAATAAAACCACCATGGGTTCTTTGGCAAGGGTTTTTAAAGCCTCCAAAAAGCCATTTTCTTTTTTAAATGCTAGGGTATTACTACCATGGGCAGTTCTAGACGTTTCAACCTGAACTTGGGTGAGTCCGGTAATGGGATTGGAATCTTGCATAGGAGCAGTTCTGTTCAGACTGCATATTAAACCTAATCCCTACCAATTCCTATGATATGGGTCAGGTTTTACAAACCCAATGCTAGCTTTAGTTTGGCATAGCCCGATTTACTCACCGGCAATCTTTGACCGGTACTCAAAATGGCTAGCTGACTATCTTTTTCATAGGGCTCTAAACGGGTAATTAAAGACACTTGTACCAAATAAGAGCGATGGATGCGAACAAAGTCTTGACCTTCTAGCAATTTTTCAAATTCCGCCATGGTTTTATTTTTTAAATATGCCCCTTCCGCGGTATGGATTTTTACATAGTCATCGGCTGATTCTAAATAACGCACTTGGTTGGTTGGAATAATCTTAATCTTATTATTTTCTTTGAGTACAATTCTATTCTGTTGACCCGTTCCTGCTGCTACTGTTTCTAGTAATGCTTTTGTATTAGGGGAGGGTTGTTGCAGGTCTAACCATTTTTTGACAGCTTTTTCAAATCGTTCACGGCCAAATGGTTTTAACAAATAATCTATAGCATGCGCCTCAAATGCTTGTATGGCATAGGCTTCAAAAGCAGTAGTGAAAATAACAGCTGGGGGATTTTCTAATAATTCCAATAATTCAAATCCATTTATCTTGGGCATTTGCACATCTAAAAATAATAGATCTGGTTTCTGCGCTTGAATGGCTTTTAATCCTTCAAATCCATCCCCACAGGATTGTACCAATTCCAGTTCTGGAAAAGCACTCAAATATTCTTCTACTAAACCCCTTGCAAGAGGTTCGTCATCTATGATGATTATTTTCATGAAAGCTTAGTTTGTTCTTCAAAATTGATTTGAGGAATATGTAATTGAGCCGTAAACTCTTGGTCTTGGCTACTACTGTTCAATAAACCAGGGCGGCCAAATAAAAGAAATAGCCTCCTTTGTATATACGATAAACCAAACCCTGTTCCTTTTGCGTTTTGGTGATTGGTTGGATCAAAGGGATTGGAAACCAACACTTGCAAGTCACGATCTACCATGGTTGCTTTTATAGAAATGGTTACCGATTCAATAGTGTCATATAAGCCAAACTTGATGGCATTTTCAACTAATGGTTGCAAGATCATGGGCGGAATCAATGCTAGTCCAGCTGCTTCGCTTATCAGTATTTCTGTTTCCAAACGATGTCCGAATCTTACTTTTTCAATATCTAGATAGAGCTGTAGATAAGCAATTTCTTCTTTGAGAGGAACCCATTGTTGGTCCTCCTTTTTTAAAGTGCCTCTTAAAAAATCAGACAATTGTTGAATCATATGTCTGGCTTTTTCCGGTTGAGAACCAGCTAAGGCTGATATAGAATTAAGGCTATTAAATAGAAAATGAGGTTGTAATTGTTGCCTTAGTTTGAAAAGTTCAGCGTCTTTGGCCAGTTGTTCTAGTTCAACCTTTTTTTCTTGTGCTTTTGTGTCATTTTGTTGTGTGTACCAAAGCAGGCTAATCATGGTAATACAACCAATAAGCAAGAAGCCAAGTGTATAACGGATATACAAACTCTGAGAGAGCATTTGCATATAAGTCTCATTGTCTTGAAAAAAGATCCAAAGTATTCCCCTTATTGCAATTAGCCATACCGCACTCAATCCCAAACTTAGCACCACCACATACCAGTATCTTTCTTTTCCGGGTAAATAATAGCGCATATTATTGACTACAATAAAAGCCGCACCGGCTAAACAAAGATTACTTACAATGGCGTCAACAATAGCTGTATAAAAGTCAATTCCAAAATTAGTCAGTGCTTTGTATTGTAATAAGCTAACAAGGATCCATCCTGCCAAATAGCTTAGTGCCAAAAAATAAGAGCGCTGTTTGTATGGATGATTTTGATTCAAGGTTGATGCTAAATTTAAAGGGGCTCTAAAGCATTAAATGTAAGGCTATTTTGGGTTTCTATACAAGCCCAAACGGACCAATTGCAATTAAGCAACTGGTCCGTTATAGGAATTAGTAACTTCTGATTTCTATACCGCCAAATACGGCAGATCCTTTTAGAACAATGGTTTTGCTTACATCGTTATAAGCTCCTGCTGGGGCCCTTCTTTTGTCATCTACCCCGTGGAAAATGCCGTCTATTTCATTAATTACTTGCCAATGTGCAGGTACAATTAATTTAATTCCGCCAAATACAGCTTCTAATCTTAGATCAACCCTGCCATTGATATCGGCTTGCGTTAAATCAATTTCAGCTCCGCCAAAGACACAGGAAACCCTGCCGCCCTGAAAATTCTTAGATAAAACACTTCTTTGTACGCCACTAAATACAGATTGAATATTTAGAAAATCATTGTTATCTGAACTGGTGCTACTTCCATAGGCTTGCCAATTTCCCTGAGACATATTTCCTTTTTTAAATCCCCAGTTGTTTTCTCTCATGCCAGATGGTCTTAAGATAAAAAGAATACCCGCTGCAATGATGATGATGGGCCAAAAGAAAGGAGCTAGTGTAAGTCCAGGAATAAATTTATCTAACAGAAAAAATACACCAATACCACTTAAGATGATCCAAGTATTGTTTTTGAAATTGTGTTTTACGCCAGAATAAAATCCAACTAAAATCAGAATCATGGGCCAAGTAAATAACCAGTTTGGAAATGGGAAATCCATTTTACGCATTACTAGGGTTACACCTATTCCTATCAGAATCAGGCCGCCTATTACATTACTACCGTTGTTGTTTTTGATGGGGTTTTGATTGTTTTCCATTTGTTTTGGTTTTGTTACACAAATCTAGGCTGGGTTTCTAGGCTCAAAAACTGGGTTTAGGCTGTTGATAGCTTAGTCTCGGTAAGTGGGGGTAAACCCTCGGTAAATGGAATGGAGCCAATGTTTAACCGATGGTTAAGCAGGGGTTGTTACGGTATTTTTGGACTGCCAGCCAATCAATAATACTCCAATAATGACCAAAACAGTTCCAAATACTTGGGTAGGTAGAATGGATTCTCCCAAAAAGAAATGGGCTTGAATAATAGTAGATACCGGCCCAATACTAGTGATGATAGATACATTATTGCTGCCAATCCTTTTCATGCCATTGCTCATCATAAAAGACGGTAATACAGTGGCCACCAAGGCCAAAACCAAGCCATACCAAAATAGGGTAGGGCTCCATGGAACGGAAGATATATTACGAGTAACTAAGAACTGTATGAAAATGCCGGCAGTGGCCGATAGCATGGCATAGGCGGTATACCTTGTTGCGCCAACTTTGGCTACCATTCTGCCTGTGCCAACTAAATAAAAAGAATAGGTTACTGCACAAAGAAAAATCATCAATGAACCAAAAAAGAAACCAGGATTACTGCTATCAATTTTAAGTTCTCCAAAATAAGCAATCCCAATGCCCAGATAGGTTAACAGAAGGGCAATGATTTGAGTGCGATTTAATTTGGTTTTAAAAAAGTAGGTATTGATGAGTACAGAGAAAGTGGGATAGAGAAATAAGATGAGTCTTTCTAATCCTGCAGACACATATTGGAGACCAATAAAATCAAACAAACTACTCAAATGATAACCAAAGATGCCCAAAAGACAAACATAGAACCAATCCCTTTTGGTCAAAGGTTTAATGGCTTCTTTTTTAGCACCCATCCAAGCGGCTACTAGATAGAAGGGTAGGGAGAACAACATGCGCAAACTGAGTAGGGTAATGGCATCTACCCCGGTATCCTTAAAAGCCAATTTTACAAAAATGGCCTTGGTAGAAAAAAATACAGCACCCAACAATGTGATCAGAAATCCTGAGACCGTGAGTTGATATGCTGTATCTTTTCTGTTATTCGGCATTAAACCTATTTAAGTGATCACTATACGCTCACATTGAATTCTCTAAGCGCATCGTTCAAACTGGTTTTTAAATCAGTACTGGGTTTGCGCGTTCCAATAATCAAGGCACAGTTTACATGGTATTCCCCTGCTGGAAATTGCTTGGCATAAGTACCAGGAATTACTACAGACCTAGCAGGAACCCTTCCCTTGTATTCAATGGGTTCGGATCCACTCACGTCAATGATTTTGGTAGACTTGGTAAGCACTACATTAGCACCCAACACAGCTTCTTTTTCTACAATCACTCCCTCTACTACAATGGCGCGGCTTCCCAAAAAGCAACCGTCTTCAATGATTACAGGGCTAGCTTGTAGGGGCTCTAATACACCACCAATACCAACACCTCCACTCAAGTGTACGCCTTTCCCAATTTGTGCGCAGCTACCTACAGTGGCCCAAGTATCAACCATAGTGCCTTCGTCTACATAGGCTCCAATATTTACATAACTAGGCATTAATACAACGTTCTTGGCCAAATAAGCACCATATCGCGCCACCGCGTGAGGAACCGCTCTTACACCCAAATCCTTATAATTTTTCTTGAGCAACATTTTGTCATAGAACTCAAATGGAGCTAGGTCCCAGGTTTGCATTTGTTGTATCCCAAAATAAAGTAGGATAGCTTGCTTTACCCATTCATTGACTACCCAGCCATTTTCTGAAGGGGCGGCTGTTCTTAATCTGCCCTTGTCTACTTCTTCTATTACGGCCCTTACGGCGTCAGAATGCTTACTGTCTTTTAATAATTCCCGGTTATCCCAAGCTTCTAGGATCAATGCTTGTAATGACATTTGCTATTTTTTTTGCAAACATACAATTTCAGGGTCTTAATTGACCATAGATTCCGTCTATAGCGTTATAGAATTCATAATTACCAGCTTTCACCAAACTTTATGATGAAATGCTTGTAGTTATGGTATTTTATTGCAAACTTAAAGTAGCGTAAACGCAAGTAAAATTGATACCATGGCAAAATTGTACCTAGACCTAGCAACCATTAAAACACTGCACAAGATTTTTTGCAGTTTTATTCTTTTTGATTGGGAATTTTTTAGCAATGAATTGGAATATGAATAAAGATGTGGAACCTTTATTTGGCTTGGGAATATTCCAGTAAATTTGCCCAATGCAAAAAATTCTAGTTGTCCAAACGGCATTTATTGGAGACGTGGTTCTGGCAACAGGATTATTGGAATCCTTGCATCAACAAGATCCTACCGCGAGCATTAGTATTCTAGTGAGAAAAGGCAATGAAGCCCTTTTTAAAAACCATCCCTTTGTTAAAGAGGTTTTGGTTTGGGATAAAAAGACCAACAAATACCAACACTTATTTCAAATAATCCAAGAAATTAGACAGCGCAAATTTGATCTATTAATTAATGTACAAAGATTTGCTGCAACTGGGTTGATTACTATTTTCTCTGGAGCCAAAACCACCATTGGTTTTGACAAAAATCCTTTCAGTCTATTTTTTAGCAAACGCATCAAGCATATTTTTAGCAAAGGCGATATTGACCTGCATGAAATTCAGCGAAACCATCAGTTAATAGCAACAGAAGAGCAGCCAGAACCAGCTAGACCAAAGTTATATCCTAGTAATGCAGATAATGCGGCAGTGGCTAGTTATACCCAAAAGCCTTATATCTGTATGGCCCCGGCTTCTGTTTGGTTTACCAAGCAATATCCAGAAGCACAGTGGGTAAAGCTGCTTCAATTAATACCAAAGCAATACCAAGTGTTTTTGTTGGGCGCACCATCCGACGGGGATACTTGTAATCGCATTCTAACAGCCGCCAATTGTTCCAATGCCAAAAGTCTTGCTGGGCAGTTAAATTTTTTACAATCGGCTGCATTAATGCAAACAGCGTTTATGAATTATGTAAATGATTCAGCCCCTATGCATTTTGCATCAAGTGTGAATGCACCAGTAACCGCTATCTATTGCTCTACCATTCCAGCCTTTGGTTATGGACCTTTATCAGACAATAAGCATATTGTAGAAGTAAGGCAAGCATTGGATTGCAGACCCTGTGGCATACATGGCAGAAAAGAATGCCCCAAAGGTCATTTCAATTGTGCCAATCACATAGATCAAACAGACTTGTTGGCCACATTGTCCGCTTAAACAAAGAAAGCAATTACATTTGCCGCAGATGGATCTGAGTTTTACCCATACAGAACAGGTAGTTTTTGACAAAATAGCCAAGGCTGCAGCAGAATTATCCCTGCCGGCTTTTTTAATTGGTGGTTTTGTAAGAGATAAAATTATTGGCCGCCCCACCAAGGATGCGGATATTGTTTGCTTGGGCGATGGTATTGCTTTAGCGCATCGCGTAGCGGATTTGTTTGAGCCCAGACCCACAGTTGCCTATTTCAAAAATTTTGGAACAGCGCAGATTAAATTGCCCGCTTTTGAAATTGAATTTGTGGGTGCTAGAAAAGAAAGCTATCAACCCGATAGTAGAAAACCACAAGTTGAAACCGGCTCTTTAGAAGACGACCAAAACAGAAGAGATTTTACTATTAATGCCTTGGCCATTAGTTTGAATCAGGCCGATTTTGGAAAACTAATTGATCCTTTTGATGGGCTTAAAGCCATTGAAGCAAAAATTATTCAAACTCCCTTAACACCAGCACAAACCTTTAGTGATGACCCCTTGCGCATGATGCGTGCCATTCGTTTTGCCACGCAATTGGGTTTTAGCATTGTACCCGAAACCTTTGAAGCTATTCAAGCCCAGGCTTCCAGAATTAAAATAGTTTCTCAGGAAAGGATTACGGATGAGTTGAATAAGATCATGCTTTGCAAAAAGCCATCCATTGGTTGGGACCTGCTCTACCAATCTGGTTTGTTACAAATTGTGTTTCCTCAGATGGTGGAATTGCACGGGGCACAATACATAGACGGTCACGGACACAAAGATAATTTTTACCATACTTTACAAGTCATTGATAATATTTCAGAACATACAGATGACCTCTGGTTGCGCTGGGCGGCGCTCTTGCACGATATTGGAAAACCAGCCACCAAACAGTTTGAAGAAGGCCATGGCTGGACCTTTCATGGTCATGAAATGGTGGGAGCTAGAATGGTGCCTAAAATCTTTGGCAAGCTCAAATTACCCTTGAATGAGAAAATGAAACTGGTGCAAAAACTGGTGGCCTTGCATTTAAGACCTATTAGTTTGACCAAGGAAAATATTACGGATAGTGCCGTTAGGCGATTACTCTTTGACGCCGGGGAAGATATAGACGGTTTAATGCTTTTATGCTCCGCCGATATTACCAGTAAGAACAAGCAAAAAGTAAAACGCTATTTGCAAAATTTTGAACTGGTTAAATTGCGGATGAAAGAAGTGGAGGAGAAGGATCAAATGCGCAATTGGCAGCCTCCCATCACCGGTGAAATGATCATGGAACATTTTAAACTAAGCCCAGGCAGAAATGTGGGTTTGATCAAAGACGCCATTAGAGAAGCCATTTTAGACGGTCTAATTCCCAATGAATATGAGTCTGCTTTCAGGTTCATGTTAGAAAAAGGGGCTGAATTGGGATTGTCAAACGGTGAATAAATACGGATTTTTGTTTTTCAAAGCGATACTTGCTTAATTTGCATGCTTTACAACCCTTAAACCTCAACCAAGAGAATGGCTGTTTTGAAATTTAGAATTTATCTGGAAGAAGACGATGCGGTGTACCGTGATATTGTAATCAAGCACACCCAGCATTTTCAAGACTTGCATTTGGCAATTGTAAAGTCATATGAATTTGATAGCAAGCACCAGGCTACTTTCTATAGAAGCAATGATAATTGGCAGAGAGGAAGGGAGATTTCTTTGGAAACCTATGACAAAGCATATCCAGTTGCCCCATTGATCATGTCAGAAACCACTATTGGTTCTGAAATCAGAGATACCAATCAGAAATTTATTTATGTCTATGATTTTGCCAAAAACTGGACATTTTTAGTAGAATTAATCAATGTAAGTAAGGAAGAAAGCAGCAAGCTGGCTTACCCTTCTGTTTCAAGGGCTGAGGGAATTGGACCACAACAATATGGTACCAAGAGTTTGTTGGGTGATAAGTTTGCCGACATTGAAGAGAAATATGACCTAACAGAAGCCACCGATGGTTTTGGAGAGGAAGGAGATGATGCAGACGCAGATAGCTCAGAAGATAGCGATGAAGGCGCAGAAGAAAGTCATGATGAAGATGCTTTTTAAGCAATCTGAAACAAGCATAGCCAATTAATTTAAGGGATCCATTGCAAGAGGCACCCACCATATTTATTATTTGCGGTCCAACGGCAATTGGCAAAACAGCTTTTGCTATTGAACTAGCCCAAGCCCTTGGCACAGAAATTATTTCGGCCGATTCAAGACAGTGTTACCAAGAGTTGGGTATTGCTGTAGCCAAACCATCGGTCCAAGAACTGGCCATAGTTCCCCACCATTTTATCAATTCCCATTCCATTCATGAGAGCGTGAATGCAGGTGTATTTGAACAGTACGCTTTGCAAAAAGCAGCTGAGTTGTTTCAACAACATCGTCAAATAGTCATGGTTGGTGGTACCGGTTTGTATATCAAAGCTTTTACAGAGGGCATGGATGAAATGCCTAGCATCGCGCCAGCTATTAGAGCGCAAGTGGTAAAGGATTATGAACAAAATGGATTGGCTTGGTTGCAACAACAGATTCAATTACATGATCCAGCTTTTTGGATGCAGTCTGAACAACAGAATCCACAAAGACTCATGCGTGCCTTGGAATTTAAATTATCTACGGGCGATTCAATTTTGAATTTTAGAAAGGCAGAAAAAAAACACAGACCCTTTAAGATAATCAAGATAGGATTGGAATTGCCCAGAGAGGTTTTGAACCAACGCATAAACCTGCGTGTAGATAGGATGGTAGCAGCGGGATTGATTCAAGAAGCAAAAGCACTGGTTCCCTTCCAAAATAATAACGCTTTACAAACCGTAGGCTACCAAGAATTATTTGCCCATTTTAATGGTGAAATTTCTGAAGCAATGGCTATTGAGCAAGTCAAACAGCATACGCGCCAATACGCCAAAAGACAGATGACTTGGTTTAAAAAAGAAGCATCCATCTTTTGGATGAATGCCGCTAAATTATCTGTTGAACAAGTATTAGAACTTGAATCCTAAAGTCATCAATAAAGTTCCCCGACTACCCAATTGGTTGGCAAAAGTATTGGGCTTGTCATTAAGCCTGTAAGCAAACTGTACATCTTTTTGGAAAGCATGAGCATAGCTAAGAT
>CAIZMD010000735.1 GCA_903933995.1 uncultured Bacteroidota bacterium | reverse complement strand
CTAAATGGGTAGAGTATTTGAATTTTGATGGCCTTAGTCCCATGACAGAAATTCGCAAACAAAATGGTAGGGACAAACCCTGGGGTGTAAAATTCTGGGGAGTGGGTAATGAGAGCTGGGGTTGTGGTGGAAACATGACACCAGAGCGTTATGCAGACGAATACAATCGTTATGCCACTTTTGTCAAGAACTATCCCAATGCCAGAATGAATAAGATTGCAGCTGGTCCCAATGTGGCTGATTATAACTGGACAGAGACCATGATGAAAAATGTAAATGCTGGTCAAATGTGGGGTCTTGCCTTACACCATTATACTTTGCCAACAGGTAATTGGGGAAACAAAGGTTCTGCTACCGCTTTTGACGAGAACGAATATTTTAATACCATGAAGAATTGCTTGTACATGGAAGAATTGGTAACCAAGCATTCAACTATCATGGATAAATATGACGCAGCCAAACGCGTAGCATTGGTAGTAGACGAATGGGGTATTTGGACCAATGTAGAGCCAGGAACCAATCCAGGATTTTTGTATCAGCAAAATAGCTTGCGCGATGCCATGGTTGCTGCAACCACTTTAAATATTTTCAATAACCATGCCGATAGAATCAGGATGGCCAATCTTGCGCAGACCATTAATGTATTGCAGGCTTTGATTTTAACGGAGGGAGACAAAATGTTGTTGACTCCAACCTATCATGTATTTGATTTGTTCAAAGTGCACCAAGACGCCAAATTACTTCCTGTAAAATTCAGTAGTCCTGAATTAGTAAATGGTAAAAACAAAATACCAGCACTCAATGTTTCTGCTTCCAAAGACAGCAACCAAGTGGTTCACATGACCCTAGTAAACCTGGATCCTAAAAATGTGATGCACATTAACACAGCTTTGAATGAAGTTGATTGGACCAAGGTAGAAGGCATGGTATTAACATCCACTAAATTAACTGATGTAAATACGTTTAATCAACCCAATTCAGTTAAACCCGTAGTGTTTAACGGTGCTAAAAAAGTGGGAAATGAATTGGTAGTAGACCTGCCAGCTCAATCCATTGTTTTATTGACTTTGAAAAAATAAGTAGATGCAAATTTTGTCTCGTTTAATAGTTGTTGTTGGTGCTTGCTTTTTTTTGAGTCTTGACTTGACTGCACAGCAAAAAGAAAGTCCCGCTTATGTATTTTCTTATTTTAAAGGAAATGGAGAAGACGGACTACACTTGGCTTATAGTTTAGATGGACTTAATTGGACTAGTTTAAAAAAAGATAGTTCCTTTTTAAAACCAGCTGTTGCAAAGGACAAATTGATGCGTGATCCCTGCGTTATCAGGGGAAAGGATGGCTTATTTCATATGGTTTGGACCGTGAGTTGGAAAGACAGAGGGATTGGTTATGCTAGTTCCAAAGACCTGATTCATTGGTCAGAGCAAGTGTTTGTTCCTGTGATGGAAAAAGAACCTACGGCCAAGAATTGTTGGGCTCCTGAAATTTTTTATGACGATGCTAAAAAAGAATACCTGATTTATTGGGCCACTACTATTCCAGGTAGGTTTCCAGAAACAGAAAACCTAGGTGACAATAACCACCGAATCTATTATGTAACTACCAAGGATTTTAAAAGCTTTAGCGATACCAAACTTTTATATGACCAAGGGTTTAACGTGATTGATGCCAGCATTCAAAAAACGGGTAAGCAATACCTGATGATTCTAAAAGATGAAACCCTAAAACCAGTTCAGAAAAACCTGCGCGTGGCTTTTAGCAATCAAGCCAGTGGTGGATATGGAAAACCATCAGCACCCATTACTGGAAATTATTGGGCAGAAGGTCCTACGGCTTTAAAAATTGGACAGGAATGGATTGTCTATTTTGATAAATATCGTGACCACAAATATGGTGCGGTAAAATCTAAGGACCTGATCAATTGGACCGATATTTCTGACAGTGTGCATTTTCCAAAAGGCTTAAGACATGGCACCGTTTTAACCATTAGCAAAACAGAGCTAGAACTTTTGAAAAAGGAAGAAGCCAAATTAGATGCAGACCCAGCATGGGCTTCAAAAGTAGGAGCCAATCTAACTGGACTCAAAAAAACCAATTATTGGGTAAATGATTTTGGCGCCAAAGCCGATTCTAATTTCTTGTCTACAACAGCCATTCAAAAAGCCATTGATGCTTGTGCACAAAAAGGAGGAGGCGTTGTAGCTTTTAAACCAGGTGTGTATCAAACAGGATCCGTTTTTTTGAAAACAGGGGTTACACTGAATATTGACAAGAATGTACTGATTCTTGGAAGTACAGACTTTAAAGATTATCCTGAAATTGATACTAGGATTGCAGGAATAGAAATGAAATGGCCAGCGGCTTTGATCAATATCATTGGTCAAAAAAATGCCCAGATTACCGGAAATGGAACTATCAATGCTAGAGGTAAATTCTGTTGGGACAAATACTGGGCCATGCGCAAAGAGTATGAACCAAAGGGTTTGCGTTGGATAGTTGACTATGACGCCAAAAGGGTGAGGACCATTTTGGTTCAAAACTCAGAGAATATTGTTGTGTCCAATATTACTTTAAAGAATGCTGGTTTTTGGACAGTGCAATTATTGTATTCCACAAAGATTACCGTAGACGGCATTGTGGTTAAAAACAATGAAGACGGGAAAGGTCCTAGTACTGATGGTATAGATGTGGACTCTTCCACATGGGTACTGATTCAAAACTGTGATATTGATTGTAATGACGATGATTTCTGTTTAAAATCGGGCAGAGATTGGGATGGTCTTAGGGTAAATAAACCAACCGAATACGTAGTGATTCGCAATTGCATTGCGCGTAAAGGTGGCGGCTTATTAACCTTGGGTAGTGAAACCTCGGGAGGTATTCGTCACGTATTGGCCAAGAACCTACAAGGTTTTGGAACGGGTAATGGATTGCATATAAAATCTGCTGTAACCAGGGGTGGTATTGTTGAAGACATTTGGTTCAAAGACATTCAATTAGATAGTGTTGGAAATGTATTTCAATTCAACATGAACTGGAATCCTAGTTATAGTTATTCTGCCTTACCTGCGGGATATGATTCTGCAACTGTTCCTGCACATTGGAAAACATTGTTGCATAAAAATGAGCCCGCTTCATTGGGTATTCCTATATTCAGAAATATCCATGTGTCTGGTGTAGTAGCTAAACATTCTAGAAAATTTGTTACCGCTACGGGACTCAAAGAATCGACACTTAGTGGATTTTATTTTGACAAGCTGCAAATAGAAGTGGCTACTGCTGGAGAAATTCGTTTTGCGGGTAATTGGATCATGAGCAACCTGAAATTAGTAGCAGCAGATAAGAAACCTATTTTGGTTGAAAATGCACAAAACATGAAACTAGAATGAGTCAACGCATTCACCACTCTGTGAACAATAATCCTAAGTCTATAGTACTGCCAGTCATCTGTTTGTTACTTGTGCTTGTGTTACATACTAGAGTAGCCATCGCGCAACGCGTTATGGAAAAACTCAATAGGGCCTTGGTGGCTGTGCCTGATGGCGCTGGTAAAGCTTTCTTAAGTTGGCGTTGCTTGGCTACTGATCCTGAAAACCTATCGTTTAATTTGTATAGACAAGAAAAGGGATTTAAGAAAATAAAAATCAATGCCTCACCTATTAATAGCGTGACCAGTTTTCTAGATAGTGGATTGGATTCTACCAAGGAATATGCCTATAGCATTACCATGATCAGCAATGGAAAAGAGTCTGAACCGGTTTCCAAATTTGTCTTTGCTGCTAATGCTCAAAGATATTTGAGTATCCCACTACAAACACCAGCAGGTTATAGTCCCAATGATGCTTCCGTAGGTGACCTTGATGGCGATGGTGGATATGAAATTATCTTGCACCAAACAGGTAGGGGAAGAGATAATGCTTCTGCTGGTTTTTCAGATGCCCCCATCTTTCAAGCATATCATTTAGATGGAACATTATTATGGACCATCAACCTTGGCAAAAATATTAGAGAAGGTGCACACTATACACAGTTCATGGTCTATGATTTGGATGGAGATGGGATTGCAGAAGTCTGTATGAAAACAGCAGATGGAACCATTGACGGATTGGGAAAACCCATTGGTGATTCTAGTAAAGATTATAGAAACAAAGATGGAAAAATCT
>CAIZMD010000734.1 GCA_903933995.1 uncultured Bacteroidota bacterium | reverse complement strand
GTAATTTGCCATTCTCCATCCCATTTTAAAGAAAAATTATCTTCTAATTCAGGTTGGTGGGTATACTCTTCTTTGATGCTATATCCCTTTGGAACTACAAGGGATCCAAGACTGTCAGAGATATTTGAAATAGCATAGGAAGGGCTTTCCAACTTCCCTGCCATGTCTGCTAATACATACACCACTTCTTTCTGGTTTTTGCGATAGATGCTTTTTTGTTTTACTTGCTTATTTACAATCACCAAGTCTCTTACAGGTACTGCATTGCCTTGTGCACCAATGATTTTTAAGTCAAGTAAATCATCCATACTAGACTTGTCCATATCATTCAACTGTAATTTGATAGTTGTTTGGTGAAAGCCCTTGGGTTGGTACACATTGCCTGTATTCATACCGCTTAATGCCCCATTAATAGTAGCAGCAATTTGAGCGGTGGCTATACCATGACGCATGGCTTTTTCCTTGTCAACTTCTAAATGAAATTCAGGTTGATCATCTTCTACCATCCAATCTGTATCTACCACGTCAGCTGTTTTTGCAAATCGCTCTTTTACTTGTTGAGCAATTTTTATTTGTTCTGCATAGTCAGGCCCGTAAATTTCTGCAACAAGTGTAGAAAGCACTGGTGGTCCTGGTGGAACTTCAACAATTTTTACGTTGGCATGGTATTTCTTTGCAATGGCTTGAATGGGTGCACGCATTTCTTTAGCAATGGCATGACTTTGAATTTTTCTTTCTTCCTTGTCAACCAAGTTTACTTGAATATCTGCCATATTCTCACTTCTTCTCAAGTCATAGTGTCTTACCAATCCGTTAAAGCTAATGGGGGCTGAAATGCCTATATAAGCTTGATAGTTCATGACCATGGATTGTCTAGAAACATAGTCTGCAATATCCCTTGTTACAGCTTGCGTTTTTTCTAGCGTAGTTCCTTCAGGCATATCAATGACTACTTGGAACTCATTTTTGTTGTCAAAAGGCAGCATTTTTACCGCTACTGTTTTGGTATAGAACAAGAGCATAGAACCAACTAGCACTACTACAATACTCAAAATAAAGGTCCAACGTTTCCACCTTGTTTCTAGCATGGGTTGAATAAAAGCCAGATAAATTTTATAAATGCCTGTAGATTCAAGTGTATGCGGTTTGCTTTCTTCATGACCAATTCCTTTTGCTTCTTTTTCACGTAAAAAGATATATCCAAGGTAGGGTGTTAAGGTTAGGGCCACAACCAATGAAAGCATCATAGCAATAGAAGCACCAATTGGCATTGGACTCATATATGGTCCCATCATTCCAGAAACAAAGGCCATGGGTAAAACCGCAGCTACCACCGTAAATGTTGCTAAAATGGTAGGGTTTCCTACTTCATTAATGGCATAGATGGCCGCCTGAAGTGGGGGAAGTTTTTTCATTTTAAAATGTCGGTGCATGTTTTCAGCAATGATAATGCTGTCATCCACTACAATCCCCGTGATAAATACCAAGGCAAAAAGTGTAATTCTATTCAAGGTATAGTCCATGAAATAGTAACTAAACAAAGTGAGTGCAAAAGTTACTGGTACTGATAAGAATACCACTAATCCACCGCGCCAACCCATTGCCAGCATCACAAATAAGGTTACTACTACAATAGAAATAAACAAATGGAACAATAGCTCGGAAACCTTTGCTGATGCGGTTTCTCCATAGTTTCTAGTAGTGGTTACTTGTACTTCATTGGGAATCAAATCTTTTTTCAGGTGTGCAACTTTGTTAATAATATCTTCTGATAATTTCATTGCATCAGCACCTTTTTTCTTAGCTACTGAAATAGTAATTGCGGGGTAGTTTGATGCGTGCAATTTTAGATCATTGGCACTTGCTTTACCGTAGCCAAACAAAACATATTGATTTGCCGTTTCAGGCCCTTCTTCAATTTTGGCAATTTGCTTTAAGTAAACAGGTTGTTGTTGGTTAATGCCTACCACCAAATTGGATACGTCTTCTGCATTGGTTAAAAAGTTACCCGTTTCAACAGAATAAGAAGTGTCTTTTTGCAATAAATTACCACTCTGGAATTGAATATTACCCGCCTGTATCATCTTGCTAATAGACAAAAAGTCAACATGGTTTTCTGCCATCTTTTGTTTGTCTAATAGCACTTTCACCTCTTTACTTCTACCACCTAACAAATTGATATCAGAAACGTCATTGATTTTCTTGATTTCATTGCCCAGTTCTTGACCAATTTGTTTTAACCGATAGTCATCATATGTTTCACTCCAAAGGGTAATGCCCAATACCGGTACGTCATCAATGGCCCTGGTTTTTATTAATGGAAGGGTAACGCCCTGTGGCATTTTATCCATATTGCGCATTAGTTCACTATACAATTTTACCAGGGATCTTTCTACGTCTTCCCCAACTTTAAATTGAACAATGAGCATGGCTTGTCCTTTCATAGAAGTAGAATACACGTATTCCACACCTTTGATATTGGATATAAATTTTTCAATGGGTGCAGCAACTTTGGTTTCAACATCCTTTGGTTCTGCTCCAGGATATCCAATAAAGATATCTGCCATAGGAACCTGAATCTGTGGTTCCTCTTCTCTTGGTATTAGAAAAGTACTATAACCTCCAATGAGTAAAAAAGCTACCATCAATAATATGGTTAGTTTTGACTGCAAAAAGGCTTTTGCTATATTTCCTGAGAATCCGTTTTTCATGTCTTATTTGGTTTTTACTGGTGCGCCATTAAATAATTTTCCTTCTGCACTACTGATATAGGTTTCATCTTTCTGTAATCCAGTTAGCACTTCTACCATATTACCGGTTGTTTTACCCAATCTAACCCAGCGCAATAATGCCGTGTTATTGCTACTAACCGTATATAATCCAGCTAGCTGGTTCTTATAAGTAATGGCGGCAACTGGCACCATGATGGGGCTTTCAGTATTGGTTAAATTGGTAGTAGATTTTATAGGGATGAATACATTGGCATACATGCCTGAATAAAGCCCTTTTTGGTCAGCTCCACTTAAACGAATTTTGATCAAGTATTGACCTCCAGTAAATTGAGAGGATTGATTTATTTGTACCACGCTTCCCTTGATATTTTTTTCAATTGCTTTGATGCTAATAGTAGCTTCCGCACCTTGTTTCACTTGGGCAATTAAATTTTCAGGCACGCTTGCGCTAATTTGAAAAGCACCTCCTTCTTCAATAGTTAGAATAGGCATACCAGGACTAGCCATGGCACCAGCTTCTGCCATCTTCTGACTCACCATACCAGAAAAAGGAGCAGTTAGATTGGTATAAGCTAACATGGCATTGATTTCTGAACGCATTTGTTTGGCACCATCTAGCCTAGCTTTTGCCGAACTATATTGTAAGTTGATATTGTCTAATTCCTTAGCTGAAGCGCTTTGTTGTTTGTACAAAGCATTAAATCTTTCCTCGTCTTTTTTTGCATTTTTAACCGCAGCTTCTGCTTCTGCTATCATAGCATCGGCCTGAGCCCTTTTTGCAAGAATGTCATCATTGCTAATAGAAACCAATAATTGCCCCTTTGAAACATAGTCACCAGCTTTCACTTTTAAATAAGTGATATAACCCATAACCCTGGTACTTATTTGTACTGTTTGACCTGCTTCTACCTGACCACTTAAACTTAAACCGTTACCATTATTGCCTGTTGGGCTTGCAATGGTTACTAGAATGGCAGAATCAGTTTTTGTAGAACTTGGTTCTTGCTTTTCTTTACTGGAGCAGGATGCTAGGGCCAATGCGCTTATTGTGATGATACTGTATACTGTCTTTTTCATTTTTGTTTCTTTTTCAGATTATTTTTTATTGGTGGCGGTCATGAATTCAATTTGTGCAAGGCTGATTTGCTTGTCATAGCTAGCTTGTATCAGTGCTAGTTGTTGTTGGGCAAGTTGGGTAGTGGCCATTAAAACGTCTGTGGTATTGACCAAACCTTGTTGATAACGGTTTTGCAAAATTCTCAATGATTCACTTGCTTGTTCTACTGCTTTTTCTTGTTGATTTCTTTGATAAGAAGCATTGTTCAAATCACGGTAGGTTTTTCCTAGTTCTAATTGTGCTTGCTCTTTCTGCTGATCTAACTGACTAGCCAATTTGTTTTTTTCTAAAACTTGAGTGGCAATATTATTTTTTGTGCGATTGCCTTTGAAAATATCCCATGACAATTGAACCCCTGCTAAATAGGCGTTGGCACCAAAACCAAGCATTCTACTATCATTTAGTTGATATGATCCAAATGCATTCAGTTTGGGTAAGTAACTTTTTTTTGCTGCTAAAATGTTTAAACCTGTTGCATCAATGGCTTTTTGCATGGCCATAAAATCTGCTCTCTCAGCAGAAGCAATAGGTAGTATTCCAGCTTGTTGAGAAGTAGTGGTTATCTCATCTACTGTATATAATTGTCCGGTAGTTTGTCCCATTAACAGACTCATAAAGTCTGAAGCATTTCCAAGGTTTGATTGGGCTTTTGCTAAATTGGTTTCTACCGATCTTACTTGTAATTGGGCATTTAGTAAGTCAGATTTTTGTATCAAACCCTGTTTGAAACGATTGTCAGTAAATGCTTCAACGGATTTTGAAGTTGCCAAAGCTTCCTTTAAAACCTTAATGGAGGCATGAATCAGTCCCAGTTGTAAATAGGCTTTCTGAACCTCTAGTTGTATGGCTTCTTTTGTTCTTTTGGTTTGGTACTGATACATTTCTGCTTGCTTTTCAGCAGCTTTTTTCTGATACAGCATATCTAAGTTGATGATGGGCTGCATCACTTCCAGTTTTGTGCTAAAGTCTGGTGTGCTTTTTGGATTGTTCAGCAAATCAGGATTAAAATCTGCCGCTGAAATGCTTTTTTGTTGCAACTTAAATCCAAAGGCATTGAGCGGATTGTTGGTGCTCATAGCAGTATAACTAAGTCCTACCTGGGGTAAGTATAGTGCATCTGTTTGTTTGAGCCTAGAACCTGCAATGGTTTCATCCATTTTGGCTAATTGTATAGCCCTGTTTTGTTGATTGGCTTTTTCAATAGCTTCTTCTAGTTTTAAGTACTTAACTGGTTCTATTGACTGGGCAATGCCAAGTGTAGATACTAGTAAAAGACCCAGAATTAATTTGTAAGGTGTGAGTTTGTGTAACATGCATCTTCAATTTGATGCGAAAGTAGTCTTGTGAAAATGCCGCTACTGTAACAATTGTCACCCAGCCATCAAGTCTGTTTCCTGATATATATCATGTTCTTATGTAACTAACATCACAAAGGCGCTCAAGTCCTAAAATGAACTTTGTGTAAGAATCAATTAAGTCAATTGAAAATAGGATTATGAAACAACTACTCATTTTAGGCGCAGGAACAGCCGGAACTATGATGGCAAATCATTTGCATCAAAAGTTGGATAAAAAGGAATGGAAAATTAGTATAGTAGATGAGCGAAAAGAGCACCATTATCAGCCTGGGTATCTTTTTCTTCCCTTTGATATCTATACTCCGGAACAAATTGTCAAACAGATCAAAGACTTTATTCCATCTGATGTAGACCTGATAACAGAACAAATAAGTAAAATAGACGGCAAGACTTCTGTTGTTAAATTGGCTAATGGAAAAGACCTAGCTTATGATTTACTGATCATTGCAACAGGTTCTAAAATTGCTCCAGAAGAAACTGAAGGTATGCTCGGGAATGAATGGCAAAAATCAGTTTTTGATTTTTACACTTTTGAAGGAGCATTGGCACTTAGAAATAAATTACGCAACTGGGAAGGCGGTAATCTAGTGATTCATATTACTGAGATGCCCATTAAATGCCCAGTAGCACCATTAGAATTTGCATTTTTAGCTGACGCATTTTTCAAAGACAAGCAGATGCGTGACAAAGTAAATATTACTTATGTAACTCCTTTAAGTGGGGCATTTACCAAACCTAAATCTACTGCTGCACTTGAGCATTTACTAGCTGAAAAAAATATATCTATTGAAAGCGATTTTGCAATTGCTGAAATAGACAATGAAGCCAAAAAAATAGTTGATTATGGCGGCAAGGAAGTTTCCTTTGATTTGTTAGTGACCGTACCAACCAATAAAGGAGATGCTTTAATGGAAAGGTCTGGCTTGGGTGATGATTTGAATTTTGTTCCCACCAACAAAGAAACCCTACAGTCTAAAGATTTTGCAAACATTTTTGTGATTGGTGATGCTACCAATGTGCCTGCATCAAAAGCTGGTTCTGTGGCGCATTTTGAGGCTGAGATTTTGACTGAGAATATTCTGCATTTTATTAAAGGAGAAGCCCTGTCTGCCAGTTTTGACGGACACGCTAATTGCTTTATTGAAACAGGAGAGGGTAAAGCTTTACTGATTGATTTTAATTATACCCATGAGCCTGTAGATGGTGTTTTTCCTTTTGCTGGCGTTGGGCCAATGCAGTTATTAAAGGAAAGTAGGATGAACCATTGGGGAAAGCTGGCTTTTAGATGGATTTACTGGAATATGCTTTTAAAAGGCATTTCAATACCCTTTGTTACTGCCAATATGAAAACCGCCGGAAAGAATTTTTAACCAATAAAAACAAATAATATGGAAAAGTTAATTGCTGGAAAAAATATCCAGGTAAACGAAGAAGGTTATATGACTGATTTTAGCCAATGGGATAAAGCTATTGGTGAGGAATTGGCTAAAGAAAACAATATTGACTTAACACCAAAGCACTGGGAACTAATTCAATACATTCAAAATGAATTTAAAGCAGAATCTCCTTTGACTATTCGCAAAATTGGAAAAAGCGGTGTAGTTGATATTAAAGAGTTTTACGCCCTTTTTCCAGTTGGGCCATTAAAAACTGCTACTAAAATTGCAGGAATACCAAAGCCTGCTGGCTGTATTTAATTCGCAATATTATTAACAAGAAAACTTAAATTTATGAGTGAGTATAATGGCGAAGTTAGAAAGATGATGATCATACTTTCTAAAGCCTCTCTTGAAAATGTTTACGCAGCGTTTGTTTTAGCCAATGGCGCCAGAATGGAAGGCATTGAAGCTGAAATGTTTTTTACTTTTTTTGGACTGGAAGCCATCCATAATAAAAAGTTGGAACACTTGCACGTGGCAACAGTAGGAAACCCGGCAATGCATATGCCAACAATGATTGGAGGATTGCCTGGTATGGAAGCACTGGCTACCAGTATGATGAAAAAAGAAATGGAGAAATTAGACATGCCAGAAGTGCGTGAGTTTTTAGAAATTTTGCAAGCATCCGGGGTTAAATTATGGGCTTGTAAGTTGGCAATGGAAATGTTTCAT
>CAIZMD010000733.1 GCA_903933995.1 uncultured Bacteroidota bacterium | reverse complement strand
TCCAAAGAGAATATCGGCCACCAACCCAGTCCCAAAATTCAAACATATTGGCTTTGTCAATACCAAAAGCAGTTACCGATTTTTCATTGGTACTCAAAGCAGCAAAATGCTTGGCTATATCTGTTTCTTTAGCACCGGATTCCAAAAACCAAGTCCTTGCAGTGTGTGCATTGGTCATGGTTTCTTGGGTAGTAAAGGTTTTGGATGCTACCAAGAAAAGTGTTTCAGCAGCATTTACTTTTTTCAGGGTTTCTACAATATGAGTTCCGTCTACATTGCTTACAAAAAAGGTTTCAATTCCTTTTACGGTATAGGGTTTCAACGCCTCTGTAACCATCACAGGACCCAAATCAGATCCGCCAATACCAATGTTTACAATATATTTTATGGGCTTTCCCGTATAGCCCTTCCACTCACCACTATGAATTGCTGTACAAAAAGCTTTCATCTGCTCCTGTACTTTTAAAATATCTGGCATAATATCTTTTCCATCAACCATTACGGGGTTGCCAGAAAAATTCCTCAAAGCAGTATGCAATACAGCTCTTCCTTCTGTTTCATTAATTTTATCCCCGTCAAACATGGCTTTGATGGCATCTTTTAATTTGCAATCTTCCGCCAACTCTAATAAGAGTTTCAAAGTTTTTTGGTTGATAATATTCTTGGAATAATCAAATACTAAATCTTCTAAACAAAGGGAGAATTTTTGGAATCGCTCAGGTTCTGCTGCAAATAAATCACGCATGTGTTTGCGATTCATTTCCTCTTCAAAATGTTTTTTTAATAAAAACCAGGCTTGTGTGGATGTTGGATTGATTCTAGGTAGCATATCTGTTCTTATTTGAATATTGGAATCATTAAAGGGTTTCAATCAAGGAAATAGTTGTTTGAATGTCTTGTGGACTGATGTTCAAATGAACCACCAATCTGACTTGGGTGGGGGAGATGGCAATGGCTAAAATGCCATGTTCTTTTAATTTAGCGGTTAACAGGGGGGATGTGTAACGGCCTTTTACTTCAAATATGAGAATATTGGTTTCCACGGGGAGTATGTCACCAACAAAATCCTTTTTTGCAATTGCTGTTTCCAGCATTTTGGTATGCTTATGGTCTTCTTCTAATCTGTTCACATTATTCTCTAATGCAAAGATTCCGGCAGCTGCCAAATAACCTGCCTGACGCATACCACCACCAAATAGTTTTCTAACCCTTCTAGCTTTTTGAATAAAATCATGGGTGCCTAAAAGAACACTGCCTACCGGTGCTCCCAAGCCTTTGCTCAAACAAACAGAAATACTGTCAAAGGTTTCTCCATACCATTTGGGTGATTCATTTTTAGCAATAATGGCATTAAAAACCCTAGCACCATCTAGGTGTAGTTTTAAATTATTTTGTAGACAAACCTCTTTAATAGATTGAATGTCAGTGAATTCATAACATGAGCCGCCACCTCTATTGGCCGTGTTTTCTAAAGACACAAGGGTGGAAGATGGTTTGTGAATATCCACCGGATTAATAGCTGCTTGCACCATCTCTGCCGTAATTCTACCTCTATCTCCAGCCAATAGCCTTACTGAAGCACCTGAATTGGCGGCAATACCACCACCTTCATATAAATAGATATGAGACATTTGATCACAAATGACTTCATCACCAGATCTTGTATGACATTTAATAGCAATTTGATTTGTCATGGTGCCACTTGGGCAAAAAACGGCTGATTCCATTCCAAAAATGGAAGCTGACAAGGATTCTAGGGCATTTATAGAGGGGTCTTCTCCAAAAACATCATCACCAATGGGTGCTCTCATCATGGATGAGAGCAT
>CAIZMD010000732.1 GCA_903933995.1 uncultured Bacteroidota bacterium | reverse complement strand
GTTCGTCTACCATGAGCACTAATGATGAGTGCTGGCGTTCTAGGTAGGCGGGTAAGAGTCCAATAATGGCCCAGTCTTGGGGGTTGCCGTAGAATAGATTAAAGGCTTTAGTAAAGCTTTGGCGATAGAGGTCTAGGTCTGCTACCCAGTGGCGGGAATTGCTGGTTTGGGTGGTGCCGGAGCTTTCAAAAAAACGGTCTAGGGGAAAATCTCCCGTGACAATGGTATGGGTTTTGAAAAAAGACACAGGCAACGCGGGAATGCTCTCTATCGTCTTTACTTGGGCAGGGTTTACACCCATTAACTGGCACCATTGCTGGTAAACAGGGTTCTGTGCATACTGGAATTGGAAGAGTTCCAAGGCCGTTTGGTCAAAATTGGCGGGTGAAACAGAGAAAATATTGTTAACATCGAATGCTTGCACAGTGGGGTATACTAATGTTTTAACTAAATTTGATATGAAACCAATAAGAATGAAGACAAAAATAGGTTTAGTTCTGGCAATTATTGTGGTCATGATGGCCTGCAAAAAAGATTCCTTTAATACCAAGCCCAGTCTTACATTCAAAGACATCAATGGAACGGTGTTTGGAAACGGGAGTACCGTGCTCATCAATCTAACTTTTACAGACAAGGAAGGCGATATTCAAGACAGCATCTGGGTACAGAAAATTACCAGGAGTAAGGGTTGTACCAATTTCTCTGATAGAACCAAGATTCCAAGTTTTGACGCGGTGCCCAATTTAAAAGGTGTGTTTGAGATTGGGTATAGCGTGGGTTCTGGTTTGGGTGGTGCCTACCCTATTTTGCCGGGTTGCCCTGCTAACAAGAACGATACCTGTTATTTTAAGATTTGGGCCCGTGACTTGGCCAAGAACGTGAGTGATACCATCACCACACCTGATATTATCATCCTTAAATAATCTTTCTTGAAGGGATGGATCCAATCCTTTTTTTATAGCAACTGGTTTTTTGGTTGCTGTGTGGTGGCGCTTTCTTTTGAGGCATCGCTTCAGCAAGGCTTTGCGCTCAACCGTTCCATCTATTATGTGGTCTTGGTTTGTGCCACGGTTATCTATTATACTTACGCGTATAGAAATGACAAGGGTTATGCACCCAATAATGAACGCAGCAGGTGGTATGCCACCCACAGAAAATTAGTTACTACTTATCAAATTCAGTTTGGTCTCATGGCCCTGCTTTGTAGCATTTTTTTATTGTATGATTATGGGGAGCAGGTGCTGCAAATGAACGCAGAAGAATGGGGCCTTGCGGCGATATTTCCGTTGTTAGCACTGGGGTATTATGGAACACTGCAATTTGGTGGCAAGCATTTTAACCTGCGGAATCTAGGGCTACTCAAACCCTTTATCATTGGCTTTATTTGGGCGGGTGCTGTGACCATCTATCCCCTACTCTTTCAAGCATTGGAAACGGGTCAGCATTATGCACTGGACATGATGGGGTGGTTATTTTTCCTAAAGAATTTTGTGTTTATCAGCATCCTTTGCATTCT
>CAIZMD010000731.1 GCA_903933995.1 uncultured Bacteroidota bacterium | reverse complement strand
CCTGGTTGAGCATGGTCCAAAACTTCTTGGGCTAATTGCGTAAATTTCTGTTTAGCCGTATTCCCATCAATGGGATCAGCTATATTAAAATACCTAGAAAGCACCCTAAACACATTCCCATCCACTACGGCATAGGGCAATTGAAAGGCAAAACTGGCTATGGCGGCAGCCGTATAAGGTCCAATCCCTTTTAAAGAAAGGATGGTTTCATAGTCATTGGGAAAATTCCCTTGATGATTTTGTACAATGGTTCTAGCAGTATGCAACAAATTTTTGCATCGGTTATAATAACCCAATCCTTCCCAAAGTTTGAACACTTCCTGATCTTTTGCAGCAGCCAATGCCTCTATTTTGGGATAGGTTTTGATAAAGCGTTCATAATAATTCCAACCTTGTTCCACCCTGGTCTGTTGCAAAATAATTTCGCTCAACCAAATCTTATAAGCATCTTTCTCACCCTTCCATGGCATTTGCCGATGGTTGCTGGTTTGGTGCCAATGCATGAGATTTTTAGTAAATACTTGTTTCATTGGCCTTGAAAATACAGGAAATTGGTCTTTTGCTAGATTTCTAATGTATAAACCCTTGATTCACCGCCAAATCAATTGATTGAACCATTTATCAATCAATTGATAACGCCTATAAATTTTAAGCTATCTTTCTTGCAGATACCGGATATTTTAGCTTATTTTAGACTATAACCCACAATTAAAAGCCTTTTCTATGAGAAAATCAGATCTCATCAATCAAATATCGGACAAGACCGGCATCCCTAAAGTGGATGTGCTTGTTACTTTAGAAACCATGTTCAAAGAAGTCAAAGACAGCTTGGCAAACGGACAAAACATCTATATCAGAGGTTTTGGAAGTTTTATCACCAAGAAAAGAGCTGCTAAGATTGGACGAAATATCAAAAAAAATGTAGCAGTAGAGATTCCGGAACATTTTATTCCGGCATTCAAGCCTGCAAAAGAATTTGTCAGCGAAGTTAAAAGCAAGCGCAAGTCGGACTAACTTTGCTGAAATTTTTACATGAAGAAACAACAATGGATCCTCATTTTGGGCGGGGTCTTGCTCATTGCCATCTTTTATTTTGGCACAAGTTCAGACACACCAAAATCCAATACAACAGCCGCACCTGCTACACAAGATTCTCATAATCACTCAGTTACAACTGAAGATTTATTGGCAAAAGCCAAACAACGCATTAGCCAAGAGCAGGTTCAACGCCTTGCTTTACTGGAACAAGCAGTTGTGCGGGGCGATGTAAAAGACCAGCAAATACATGTTTATCATCAGCTGGCAAGGTTCTGGTCAGACTCTGCTAGAATCTTTGAACCCTACGCATATTATAGTTCTGAAGCCGCGAAGTTGGAAAATTCTGAAAAAAGCCTCACCTTTGCCGCCCAACTGTTTTTAGAGAACCTATTAACAGAGGCTGATCCTGCCATGCAACACTGGTTGGGTGAGAACGCAAAAGATCTTTTAGACAAGGCACTGGTCATCAATCCTGCCAATGATTCCTCCAAGATTGGTTTGGGTATCTGCTATATGTTTGGCAATATCTCAGACAATCCGATGCAGGGGATTCTGGAAGTAAGAAAGGTGGTTCAGGAGCATCCGGAGAATCTCTATGGTCAGATGGTTTTGGGAATGGGAGGAAAGAAAAGTGGTCAATATGACAAAGCCATAGAAAGATTCAATACTGTGCTGCAAAAACAGCCTGGTAATCTGGAAGCAATATTCAACCTTGCTGAATGTTACGAGTTAAAGGGCGATAAAGCAGGTGCCATTAAATGGTATCAGCAGGCCAAGGAACTAGTTAAGGTTCCTGAAGCCAAAACCGCTCTGGATAAGCGTATCAGCGAATTGCGCAAATAGCATTTATTTTTTAACATATAAAATTACTTGGACATGCCTTGTGGTAAGAAGAGAAAGCGTCATAAGATTGCGACGCACAAGAGAAAAAAACGTTTAAGAAAGAATCGTCATAAGAAAAAGAACAAATAGTTCTTGATTTTACTATGATACAAACCCCGTTCCGTTTCAAACAATTGGGATTGAACGGGGTTTTCACACTTATCTGGATTTAGCCAACCACCTTTCCTACGCTGCAACTTTTACCTTTTCCTTCCTTTTGGTGGTGGGTGTTACGGATTTAGTGTATTGTTGTATGCCGCCAAGCGGCCAACTATTTTGTATCTAAAAGTTGCCATTCGTGAACAAAGAATTAATTATTAATGTTGCCCCAACAGGCGTTGAAATCGCTTTGCTGGAAGACAAGAAATTAGTGGAACTGCATAATGAAAAAGCAGACGCTAGTTTTGCCGTTGGCGACCTCTACTTGGGAAAAGTGAAAAAGCTCATTCCCGGACTTAACGCTGCTTTTGTAGACGTTGGGTTTGAGAAAGACGCATTTCTACATTATACTGACTTGAGTCCTTATGCTCGCTCTATTATCAAGTTCACGCAGATTGCTATGAACGATAAGGAAGAGCATGGATTTGATTTTGCCAAATTTCAATCCGAACCCGAGATTGTTAAAACGGGTAAGATCAATGAAGTACTCAATGGCAAACCCAATGTATTGGTTCAAATCTTAAAAGAACCCATTGCCGCCAAGGGACCAAGACTTAGTTGTGAATTATCACTGCCCGGAAGGTTTGTGGTAGTTACGCCATTTAATGAGATTGTAGCTGTTTCCAAAAAGATCCATAGCTCAGAAGAAAGAAAACGATTACACAAAATTGTAGAAGCCATTAGGCCAAAGAATTTTGGGGTAATTGTACGTACTGCTGCAGAGGGTAAAACCACGGCAGAATTACACCAAGACATGTTGAGTCTGGTAGCCATTTGGGAAACCATCCAGACCAATTTAAAAGGTGCTGTTGCTCCTGCCAAAATCATGAGCGAGCAGAATAAAACTACGAGCATTTTAAGAGACCTATTGAGTGCCGATTTTAATCGCATTGTAGTCAATGACAAAAATATCTATACTGAGACCAGGGTATACTTACAACGTATTGCTCCTGAGAAAGCAGAGATAGTCACCATGCACAATAGCCCAGGTGCAATATTTGACCATTTTGGCATTACCAAACAAGTTAAATCGGCCTTTGGCAAAACAGTTAACCTTCCTAGTGGCGCTTACTTGATTATTGAGCACACAGAAGCATTGCACGTAATTGACGTAAATAGCGGCTATAAGAGCGTAAGCAATAACCAGGAAGAGAATGCACTAGAAACCAACTTAGAAGCAGCAGAAGAGATTGCAAGGCAGTTACGCTTGCGCGATATAGGCGGCATCATTGTCATAGACTTTATTGACATGAAGCTCCCAGATAACAAACGCAAGTTGCAAGAAGCCATGGAAGGCTTTATGAAAACTGACCGTGCCCGTCATAGCTTGTTGCCCATTTCTAAATTTGGGTTGTTACAAGTTACAAGACAACGTATGCGCCCAGAAATGAATATCAACACTTCTGAGGTTTGCCCGGCTTGTAATGGCACAGGAAAGATTACTTCTACCCTAATTTTAGAAGACGAGATAGAAAAACGTTTACACTACCTAGTTACACACGCTCATAAGAGCCTTACCCTGACCGTGCACCCCATTGTTTACTCTCACCTTACCAAAGGATGGTTTAACCCCATTATTAGGCAGTGGAGACGCAAATACAAGATGGATCTAAAGGCACAGGCCAATACCAATTACCATATTATTGAATTCCGTTTCTTTAACGAGCACGAAGAAGAAATTAAGTTCTAAGAACTATTGCTTTAAAGGCAACTTAGATCATACAGATATTCAAACCCAACTTATTAAAGACCCCGATGAATCGGGGTCTTTTTTATTTGTATCAAAACTGATTAACTGCTTCAACAGATTGTCCACGGCCAGTTGAGGGCATTAAAAAAGCCGTCCCGATAAATAGGAACGGCTTTTTTACATTATTGATGAAAAGCTTATTGCTTTTGCAAGATCAATTTGTTGAAACCAGCGTCACCTCCGTTGTACAGGATACGTACACTCAAAGAGATTCTACCAGTACAAGCAAATACTAGACCAGTACTACCTGCACCAGTTGATGCAGTACCAGGATAACCAGTTGCCCAGATAAGACCAGCAGGCAAAGTAACGTTACCAGTAGTAGCGTCAACAGTGATTACCAATGGATTTGATCCAATATTACCGTAAGCAGGGTTAGGCCATACTTTACTCAAGTTCAATTGGTTAGCACCAGGACCATCAGTTACTTGAACCAAGTCACCAGGAGACCAGTCAACCCAGTCATCCTGAACAACCTTGTAAGTTCCAGCCATTGGGGCAACAAAAGGACAAACTACAGAAGCAGTCCAACGGAAACAAACACCATAGAAAGATCCACTTTCAAGGGCACTGTTAATGTTGCTGATATCATAAGTTTCACCGCTCTTGGTAGTGATTTGGTTGTAAAAAGTGTAAAAATTACCAGGAGTCAAAGCTGCAGGTGCAACTCCTAAAGCCGTAGCAATTTCAGCACCAGTAGCGCTTAATTCAGTTCCTTCTCCAGCATAGGTTACTGTTTTTACAAGTTTCCATGAAGTTGGATTAGCATTAGCGCCTTGTACAACAT
>CAIZMD010000730.1 GCA_903933995.1 uncultured Bacteroidota bacterium | reverse complement strand
CCCAAGTGGTTATACGCTTTTAAGGTTGCTTCTCTTCCCCTAGGTGTTCTTTGCAAGAATCCTTCTTGAATTAAAAAGGGTTCATATACTTCTTCAATAGTGCCTGACTCTTCACCCACGGCAGTGGCAATAGTGGTTAATCCAACAGGACCACCTTTGAATTTATCAATGATGGCGGCTAATATGCGATTATCCATTTCATCCAACCCGTGCTCGTCTACATTTAATGCCTTAAGTGCATGTTGGGTGATCCTTAGGTCAATAGTACCATCATTGAGTACCTGGGCAAAATCGCGCACGCGGCGCAATAAGCCATTGGCAATTCTAGGTGTTCCCCTACTTCTTCTGGCAATCTCTCCAGCAGCATCGGAACTGATTTCAGTATTTAGAATGGTAGCGCTTCTTTCAATAATTTTTTTGAGGGTATCGGCCTGATAATATTCTAATCTAGACTTGATGCCAAACCTTGATAGTAAAGGTGCCGTTAATAAGCCACTCCTGGTAGTAGCACCCACCAAGGTAAAAGGATTCAAATTAATTTGAATACTCCTTGCATTGGGGCCGCTATCAATCATTATGTCTATTCTAAAGTCTTCCATTGCGGCATAGAGGTATTCTTCTACCACTGTGCTTAAGCGATGTATCTCATCTATGAATAAAACGTCATTGGGTTGTAGGTTGGTCAACAAACCAGCTAGGTCTCCTGGTTTCTCTATGACGGGACCAGAAGTCTCTTTAATACTTACGCCTAATTCATTGGCCACAATCCTACTCAAGGTAGTTTTACCCAATCCTGGAGGGCCATGAAATAAAATATGATCCAGCGCTTCTCCTCTAAGCTTTGCAGCTTTGATAAAGATGGTCAGGTTTTCAATTAGTTGGGGTTGGCCGGAGAATTCATCAATTTCTTTTGGCCGGATGGTATTCTCAAATTCCTTATCTGCAGGACTGAGGTTTTCGGGTGTGTTATTCAAATTATCGTTGGCCATACCCTTCAAAACTACAAAATACATTTTATCATAGCTTTGGTAAAAATCAACCCTTGCAAACAGAATCTGCCCTAGTCATTGGTGCCACTGGTCTAACTGGATCTTTGCTGCTAGAAATGTTGCTTCAATCCAGTGCTTATCATACCATACATGTATATAGTAGAAGAAGTTTAGGTCTCCAGCATCCTAAGCTGCAAGAGCACCTGATAGACTTTGACCAATACCAAGGAACGGTTCAAGCAGATACCCTTTTCTGTTGTTTGGGAACCACTATTAAAAAAGTGAAGACCAAAGAAGCTTTTAAAAAAGTGGATCTAGAATACCCTGTTAAATATGCCCGCCTACAATTTGGGGCTGGTACCAAAAAAATGATGGTCATTAGTGCCATGGGAGCCAGTGCTAATTCCAGCATTTTTTATAGTAGAGTGAAAGCAGAGATGGAAGCAGAATTGGCTAAGATAGGTTTTGATCAATTAACCATCTTTAGACCAGCGCTGATTACAGGCAATAGACAGGAACATCGCTCCGGTGAAAAGATTGCCTCTATGATCAATGGTTGGATCAATCCCCTTTTGGTGGGCAGTTTGCGCAAATACCGTTCTATTCCAGCAGCTACCATTGCCCAATCTATGTTGTCCCACTCATTGCAAGAAAACGAAAAAGGATGCACCATTCTATTATCTGACCAAATTTGAACAGAAAAATATATTTGCATATACAAATAAGATAATTATCTTTGTCCCGTCATGAAAACATCGGACTGTAAATTTTCAAAATGTCTTTACTTCACTAGCAACGCTTTGGCGCGAAAAGTGGAGAAATTGGCTATTGAAAGTTGGAAGCCTGTTGACCTTTCTCCCAGTCATGGTTATTTACTCTTATTGGTGATAGACAATCCAGGCATTCAGCCCGGAACTATTGCAGACCAATTACAGCTAACACCCAGTACCATCAGTCGTTTGATTGAAAAATTGGAAGAGCGAAAATTGGTGGTGAGAACAACGGAAGGAAAGATTACCAATGTATATCCTAGTCCAAAAGCCAAACAGTTAATACCTGAATTGCAGGCATGTGTGACAAGGTCACAAGCTGCTTATACAGCGTCCCTGGGTAACCATGACATTCAAGACTTAGTCAAAAATATGAACCAGATCTCGGATCAATTAACTTAACCTATTTTTTTAATTTTTCATTTGTATATACAATTATAAACATTCACCTATAAAACCAACGAAAACATGAAGTATGTAATCACAGGCGGAGCGGGCAATATTTCAAAACCCCTTACGCTAGAACTATTAAAAGCTGGACACCAAGTAACCGTTATTGGAAGAAGCTTGGATAATTTGAAAGATCTAACGGCTGCAGGTGCCATAGCCGCAATTGGCTCAGTGGCCGATTTTGATTTTCTTGTTAAAACATTTACTGGGGCTGACGCTATCTATACCATGGTGCCGCCAACTTGGGATGCCCCCGATTGGAAGGGCCATATTGGACAACAAGGAGAAAACTACGCATCAGCTATTGAAGCAAGTGGCGTAAAAAAAGTAGTCAACCTGAGCAGTATTGGTGCCCATATGGAAACCGGTTG
>CAIZMD010000729.1 GCA_903933995.1 uncultured Bacteroidota bacterium | reverse complement strand
CCTGTATTATCAGCTACTATAATAAAGTCTTTGATAGCTACTACTCCAATGATCCTATCAATTTCACCATCACAAACAGGATAAACTGAATGCACCACTTCTTGCATCATGGACTTGATTTCTGACACAGATTTGTTCTGGTCAATCCATACTATATCACTTCTATGGGTCATTAAAGAAGTAATATTTCTATCACCTAAATGAAATACGCGTTCAATAATTTCTTGTTCTGCTTCATCAATGGCACCGTGTTCCGTTCCTTCACTGATAATGGCTTTAATTTCTTCCTCAGTAACTTGGTTTTCACTGGTTTTTACATTCATCAATCGCACCAATAAATTAGAAGCCCCCATGAGCAACCAAACAAAGGGATAAGTGATCCATGAGATAATCCGCATAGGACCTGCCGCTTTTTTGGCTATCCCCTCAGGGTTACTCAAACCAAGGCGCTTAGGTACCAATTCACCTAAAACCAAGGAAAGAAAAGTGATTACTATCAAAATGATTACTGTGGCAATAGTGCCGCTATAGGGTTTGATAAAATCAATTTGGGATAAGGTTGCTTGTAAAGGGGTCTTAAAGCTATCGCCAGAATAAATACCCGTTAAGATTCCTATTAGGGTAATGCCTATTTGCACCGTAGATAAAAAACTATCGGGATGATTGGCTAACTCTAAGGCCTTGGCAGCGTCTTTGTCCCCTTTTTGGGCCTGTGCTTCAAGCCTTGCTTTTCTAGCGGAAACAAGGGCAATTTCGGCCATAGAAAACAAACCATTGACCAAAATCAGCGCTAAAATGATGAATACTTCTGTCATGAGATGGGTCAAATCTAATCAATTGCTAGCAAATCAGGGTTTCCCGTCCAAATCAAGGATCACATAATGTGGAACTTCTTGCTCCCGAGTGGCGGGATTCAAAAATTGGGCGGTAAGGATGCTGACTGAAAAATTAGGGCCCTTGTGCAATAGTTTAGCCGCAGGATAAACTTGCTGAAACAAGGATAGACTATCACTAGATGTTACCAGAATATCTGAAGATACAATCTGGCTCCGTTGGAATTTGTGTTGAAAAATATGTTTCCCATAAAAATGCATGGCCCTGCTATCGCCAGTGCCATAAAGTACTATTTTGTTTTTGTCCAACCCAGATTGATTAATATAATCTGCTGCAGTATTACCCATTTGAAATTGCAATAAACGGGGATAAAATTGGGTACTCAAAAATAGGTTTACGGCAATGACAGTGTACAATGCTCCTACTAATATGGAAGGCATTCCCATCAAAGGTTGATTTCTAAAGACTAGCCACAAAAATAACATTAGACCTATGATGGCAAGAATGGGAATGAATATGGGAACTTCCGGAAAAGGAAAACGCATCAATGCCACAACGGCTACCCACAATACCAAGAACACAATAACATGGATCCATTGAAAAATCTTTTTAAAGATTTTCCAGTGATTGGCAAAAAACAAATGATCTAGAAAGACCGCTGTAATAATAGCGGCCAAAGGGAAAACCACAAAGATATAATGTGGCAACTGTGCTTGGCTTCTAGCCAAAATACAATAGGTGAATACAAATCCACCAGTACTAATCCACTCTTGCTTTTTGTTCAACCAAAAACGAGAAGGAATTATTTGCCAAATAGAAAAAACAAGACCAGCTAAAAAAAACAAGATCCAAGGCAAAAAACTCCATAACATGTTTTCCAACAAAAAGCTGAAATAGCTCATCTCATGGTACATATTTTCTCCTGTATACCTTCCAAAACTCTGGGTCCAATAATAGAACCTTAGTCCGGATTGTATGGGTCTTCCATTGATCAACTTTCCTGGATGCAAGTCATATTGTTGGTAGAGTCCAATGCTCATTGGAATCAATAAAACGGCTATGATCACTAACCCAACCAAATATTCCCATCGGAACAATTGTTTCCATTCTCTTTTGAGCAAGAAATGCGGCAAAAATGCCAGAACAGGAACAATGAGTGCTATTGGGCCCTTGGTCATCATACCACCTGCAATAGCCACAAATGCTAGTATAAAATTCAGCCATTTACCTTCTTGATACCATACACTAAGTTGCCAAATACTAAAAATCACCCAGCCCATGAGCATGGTATCCGTTCTCACGTCATGGGTAATTAAAAAGAAAGCTTGAGACGTAGCCAATACCATAGCGCTTAAACGCGCGATATTTTTTCCATACCATTGATTCGCCAAAGCATGCGTGGAATAAACCGCCAAAATTGCAAACAAAAAAGAAGGCATTCTATAGGCCCAGTCATAAATCCCAAAGACCTTTAAACTAAGGGCACTCAACCAAAATAACATAGGAGGCTTGTCTAAATAATCTGCTCCCATATCATAAAACCAGATCCATGATTTTCCTTCTAATAATTCCCTACTGATAGAAGCATATTGTGATGCATCAATGTCCATTAATGGAATGGAAAACGTACCCACTAAACAAGTGAGCAATGCCAATCCCAGAACGGAATAATACAACTTATTATTAATCATTTTGGGAGGATTTTGTATGTTCTATATTCCATGTTGGAAACCTTTGTTGGTACAAATTTGCAGATATGCATCCAATTAAAGTACCTAGAAGGCCTCCAGCCAATACATCTAAAGGATAATGCACCCCAACATAAACTTGGGCATATGCCACAGAAGCTGCCCAAAATAGAAAGGCCCATTTCCATTTTCCCAATACTTGTCCCATTGTGATAAAAATAAACACCGCAAAAGCAAAATGATTGGTTGCATGTGAAGAAGTAAAACTATAACCTGAACCACAGTTGGGCAATAACAACCTTACCATCCCAACCAATTCTGGTTCATTACAAGGTCTTAACCTAGCAAAAAATGGTTTCAATAAACTACTACTCAATTGGTCAGAAATGGCAAATGTGATAATCGCCGTTAGAATCCAAGAAAATGCTTTGGAAGGAAAATTAATCACTACAAACAAGATCAGAAATAGGTATAGTGGTAGCCAAGTATTGGCTTCTCTCCAAATGGGCAATAGACTATCTAACCAGCTAAGATTCCATTGTCGATTGATTAGAAGGAATAATTGCTGATCCCAATCTTTGATCCATTCCCAGGTTTTTTGGAAAAATCCCATTAATAAAACACTATCCATTGCCATTTAATATAGTTTAGTGAATGTCTAATTTTCTGGCAACTAGGATTAATCTGGGAGAATCCTGCAATTGGTATTTACCTAGCTGATAATCTCCAAAGACTTCTAAGACTTGTAGTCCTTGATAGGATAACATTTCTGTAAAATCGCCCAGCGTAAATTTGGCTACTTTCTCTGTATACAAATGTTTGGGAGATTGATTACCTGCTTCTGTAATTTGAATCTGTTTGTAAAAATGGGATTCGTCATTCCATTTACTAATATGAAACTTAACGTCCTCTACTTCTACAGTATGGGTGTTTTGTTGATTTTTTTCTGCGTATCTAACATTTAAGTAATCAATTACAAAAATGCCCCCAGGTTTCAAACTTTGAGCAATGGTTCTGATAGCATTGTCATGCTCGCGTTTGGTTCTAAAATAACCAAAGCTGGTAAAAAAGTTAAATGCGTAGTCAAAATAGTTGATCCAAAAAGGCAAACGCATATCGTGCTGATAAAAATGCAATTGCTCTGACTCATCCAATTTAGCTTCCTGAATAGACTCTTCAGACAGGTCAATACCTGTTGCTTCAAAGCCCATTTCTGCTAAGGCTTTACTATGTCTACCCTTACCACAAGCCACATCCAACATTCTTGCATGGTCTGCAGGTTTCAGGTGTGCAATGAGTAATTGTATGAAATTCAATGCTTCCTGATCATCTCTATGTTGGTACAACAAATGATAATAATGGGAATTGAACCAATCTTTGAACCAGATCTTGGGCATATACAGGTTTGAGACGCAAAAATAGGCAGGAGAATCAAACAAAAAATTTGAATTATGTTTGCAGCTCTAAAAACAGGTAATGAATGGCATTGATTAAGAGTATTTCAGGAATCAGGGGCACAATTGGTGGCGTACCCGGAGACAATTTGAGTCCTTTAGACGTGGTAAGATTTACAGCTGCTTATGGTAGTTGGTTAAAAGAATCCCTGAATGATGGTACCAGTTTGCGAAAAAAAGTAGTAATTGGAAGAGACGGAAGAATTAGTGGAGAGTTAGTACAAAGAATTGTAGTAAGCACTTTGAATGCCCTTGGTATTGACGTGGTGGATCTTGGTTTAAGTACCACTCCTACCGTAGAAATGGCCGTGGTTTTTGAAAAAGCTGATGGAGGAATTATTCTTACGGCTAGCCATAATCCCAAAGAATGGAATGCCTTAAAGCTTTTGAATCATAAAGGTGAATTTATTAGTGGAGAGGAAGGTGCCAAAATTTTAGAAATTGCGGCAGCAGATTTGTTCCAATTTGCAGATGTGGATAATCTAGGAAACTATAGCACCAATGAAACTGCTTTGGAAAAGCATATTCAAATGGTGGTTGATTATCCTTTAGTAGATGTTGCTGCTATTAAAAAAGCAGGATTTAAAATTGTTTTAGACGCCATTAATAGTACAGGCGCTACTGCAGTTCCCCAATTATTAAAAGCCTTAGGTGTAGAAGAAATTGTTGTTTTGAATGGAGAAGTAAATGGTCAGTTTGCACACAATCCTGAACCATTACCGGAACATTTAAACCAATTGTGCAATGAAGTAAACAAGCAAAAAGCCCATATGGGTATTGCGGTAGACCCAGATGTAGACAGGCTATGTTTTGTATGTGAAGACGGTACTTTATTTGGTGAAGAATATACCTTGGTGGCTGTTGCCGACTATGTTTTAAAACATAGAAAAGGTAATACTGTGAGTAATTTATCAAGTACTAGGGCGCTTAGAGATATTACAGAGAAACACGGCGGACAATATTTTCCAAGTGCTGTGGGAGAAGTGAATGTGGTAAACATGATGAAGGAATCCAAGGCTGTGATTGGTGGAGAAGGTAATGGCGGAATCATTGTACCAGATTTACATTATGGAAGGGATGCTTTAATTGGCATTGCCTTGTTTTTGACGCATTTGGCTCACGAAAAGAAAACCGTGAAACAATTGCGTAGCAGTTACCCTGATTATTTTATCAGTAAAAACAAAATTGAATTGAATCAAGGAACAGACTTAAAAAAAATCTTTTCTGTGATTCAAAAGAAATACAAGAAACAACCTATCAATACCATTGATGGGTTGAAAATTGAATTTGACACTGATTGGGTACACTTGCGTCCTAGCAATACAGAACCCATTATTCGTATTTATGCTGAAAGTAATTTCCAAACAACCGCTGCAAATATTGCCAAGCGTTTGATGCAGGATATTAATGAAGCACAGTAAAGCTAGACCATGGAAAGAATCTATCTGGATAATGCCGCAACAACCGCACTTGACCCAGCAGTGCTGGAAGCCATGATGCCCTATTTAACTTCTAATTTTGGCAACCCCTCTTCTATTTATAGTTATGGTAGAGAATGCAGAATGGGTATTGAAAACGCGCGTAAAACGGTGGCCAAAATTCTAAATGCGCATCCAGCAGAAATCTTCTTTACCAGTGGTGGAACAGAAAGTAGCAATACCGCTATTACTGCTTCCGTAAGAGATTTGGGTTGTAAGCATATTATCTCTTCTGTAATTGAACACCATGCTACTACGCATACCATTGAGTATTTGCACAAGAACGGTGAAGCTGCTTTGAGTTATGTGAAATTGTTGGATAATGGCCATATTGATTTAGAAGACCTTGAATTATTGCTGAAGGAAAGTGAAGAAAAATGTTTGGTTACTTTAATGCATGCCAATAATGAAATTGGAAATATCTTGGATATTCATGCAGTAGGAAATCTTTGCAAGGAATATGGCGCCATTTTTCATAGTGATACTGTTCAAACGGTTGGTCACTTCCCATTTGATTTGAGAAATACACCAGTTCATTTTATTACTGGCGCTGGTCATAAATTTCACGGCCCCAAAGGCGTTGGCATGTTGTATATCAATGAGAATGTGAAAATTCATCCTTTGATCAATGGAGGTGCCCAAGAAAGAAATATGCGCGCAGGTACAGAAAATGTCTATGGCATCATCGGTTTTGCAAAAGCATTAGAACTTGCAACTGAGCATTTTGAAAAAGACAGTCAATATATTCAAGGTTTAAAAGATTATATGGCTGAGGCTTTGCAAAAAGCCATTCCTGAATGCAGTTTTAATGGAGATAGAACTGGACGATCTTTGTACGCAGTACTGAGTGTCAGTTTCCCTAAAACTGAAAAAAGTGAAATGATTTTGTTTAATATGGACATCAACCATATTTGTGCCAGTGGTGGTAGTGCCTGTACTTCTGGTGCAGACCAAGGTTCACACGTTATTAGAGCCATCAATTCAAATCCCAATCAAGTAACCGTTAGATTCTCCTTTTGCAAACACAATACAAAAGCAGAAATTGACCTTGTTGTAAGCAAGCTCCAAGAAATGATATAATCCAACGGTTAGATCCGTTTAAACAACTACTATGAAAAAAATCAAATTGATTCTTGCCTTTTGTAGCATCATTACCCTGATGGTAGGATGCAAATCTTCTTCTATGTCTGTAATTGGATTTTGGGCAAAAAAAGACGCTGATGTTTTGGGCAAAAAACGCAGTTTGTTTATTATGGTCTTGGCCCAAGACTTAAATGCACGTAATGTGCTTGAAACTGATTTAAAAGCAGCAGCAGAAAAAAGGGGATTGAAAACTGTAACAAGTATTGAAGCCTTGGGAGCAATGAATGTGGGAAAGAATTTTCCAGTTGAAGCCATTCTTGCAAAAGTGAAGGAATTAAAATTGGAAACCATTTTTACGGTAGCTGTAAAAGATATTCGCACAGAAAGTCACTATGTACAAGCTTCTCAAACTTATTACAATCCAGTAAGCAGCTATGGCTATTATGGCAATTTTGGCTCTTATTATGGCAATTACTGGGGTTCAGGACTGGGTATGATGGGACCAGGAGTAGTAATGAGTACAGGAATGTCTAGTTATAATCCGGGCTATACGGTTGAAAAGAAAACCATTTATCTTGAAAGCAACCTATATGACACCCAAAGTCAGGAATTACTGATGTCTATACAAACCAAAGCAGTTGATCCAGAATCTATTGCCAAAGCCAGTAAAAAATTCACTTCTGAAATGGTCAAAGAATTGGATACTGAAATCAAGCTTAGAAAGTAATCCAATTGTCATTTTTTGATGAATCTTATTTTCAAAGCAGCAAGAAATCTTGCTGCTTTGTCATTTTAGAAACAATTATAATGAAACGCGTATTTTCTTTATTTATAGCGGTTTTAATTAGCCTATCCTCTTTTGCTCAGGATCAGATCATCAAAAAAGACGGTAATAAAATTAGCTGTAAAATCACCGAAATAGGACTTTCAGAAATCAAGTATTATAACCAAGATAATTTACAAGGTCCCTTGTACAGCATTGGTAAAGAACAGGTGCAAATGATTGTTTTTGAGAATGGGAAAAAAGAACTGTTCAATACCAATGACGATTTAAAAAATTGGGACAATTATCCTGGTCAATTAACAAAAGCCATCAAACTAAATTTTTTCTCTCCCTTAATTGGCTATTCAGAATTCAGTTTTGAAAAACAAGTTTCTGTGGGAAAATCCTATGAATTATCCTTAGGTATTATTGGATTGGGAAGAAACAATATACTAGAATATAACTATGCCACCATCCTCAATGAAACCAAAAAGAACCAATTTGGTGTATTTGTTAGTGGTGGATATAAATTTAGTAAACTCCCCGATTTTTTATTTGGTAGAACAAGATTCACCCATATTATGCAAGGGGCTTATATAAAACCTGTTCTTTATTTAGGTACGTATAGTGAAAATAGAATTGCCTATAAAGCAACTAGTCAATATGAGATAGAAAAACAGCAAGTAAATTTTGGCGCTTTGCACTTAGAATTTGGTAAACAATGGGTATTTAGTAATAAGGTTTTATTAGACGGATATTGGGGATTGGGTTATGGATTTGACAATAAATTAGAAAGCAATAGCTATACCAATACGGAGGCCACTGCAGCTTATAATTATGCCAATACCAGATTAGGGACCAGTCCTGGTCTTTCTTTTTCTTTTGGAATCAAATTGGGAATGTTAATTCAATAAGACAACTTATCCTTGATAATCTTCGTCATCCTCGTTTAGGTCAAACTGTCCAAGATTCATCATGCTACCCATCAAATCTTTGAACTCAATTTTTCCATCAATGTTTTTTTTGCTGATCATAGAATAAGCAGCCAAACCATGTAAAACAAATTCCATCAACAGTGCATTCTCGCTTTCATTAGCGTGAGGATAGTGTTTCTTAACAATCCCAAACAATCCATCCACTTGGTATAAAGCAGCAATTTTAGCTTCGTCTTTCATGTCTAAGAGAAGGTCTACATGCTTACCGCCATCAAACCACCGAATAATGGATTTATAGGGATTCTCTGGTTCTTTTTCATCCGCAGATTTTTTACCAGTTCCTCGTTTCTTTTTAATTTGGTCAGGGTTGGGAAAATATTGAACAAACTGAGATCGAATAGATTTATCTAATAATTGAACCGCAACTTGATAAGGCCCTTCCTGCTCACCCTCATAAACCAATTCTATTTTTCCAGTAATGGCTGGAATAATCCCCTGCAAATCTGAGATCCATACTTGTGTATGTGTTTCACCATGAATAATGGCCCTTCTTTCAGCTGCGCTGATAGCATTTTCATAAGCAGCAATGGTTAGCCTTGCACTGACTCCGCTTTTCTTGTCAACGTATTCATTGTTTCTAGCTTCAAAGGCAATTTGCTCTACCAAGCGCTTTAATAAATCGCTAATAGAAACCTTTTCCATCTGAACGGGCAATAAATTGGCTTCTTGCTCTGTAATAGCCAAAGAAGTTTCAATGGTCTTTGGATAATGCGTTAAGATCTGACTTTCAATCCTATCTTTTAAGGGTGTTACAATGCTACCGCGATTGGTATAGTCTTCCGGATTGGCCGTGAATACAAACAAAATGTCTAAGGGCATTCTTAATTTAAAACCACGGATTTGAATATCTCCCTCCTGTAAAATATTGAAAAGCGCCACTTGAATTCTGGCTTGCAAATCAGGCAATTCATTGATCACAAAAATGCCACGATTGCTTCTAGGAATAATGCCATAATGAATCACTTCTTCATCCGAAAAACTCAATTTTAAATTAGCTGCTTTTATGGGATCAATATCTCCAATTAAATCTGCTACACTTACATCGGGCGTAGCCAATTTTTCGCCATAGCGTTCCTGTCTATTAACCCAATGAATGGGTGTATCATCTCCTAACTTGGCAATCAAGTCACGGGAATATTTACTCAAAGGATTCAACGGATCATCATTGACTTCTGAACCCGCAATGGTAGGCACCCACTCGTCTAGTAATTCCACCATTTGCCTAGCCATTCTGGTCTTGGCTTGACCCCTAAGACCTAAATACAAAATATTATGCCTACTGAGCAAGGCCCTTTCCGTATCTGGGATTACAGTGTCTTCATAACCCATAATGCCTTCAAAAGGATTTTCTTTTGATTGCATTTTCAAAATCAAGTTTTCCCTGATTTCTTCTTTCACGGTTTTAGAACGGTAACCACTCTTAATCAATTCTCCTAAAGTCTGTATCTGTTGCTTGCTCATGTTTTGTTGTTAATAAAGGGTTTTGTTTTTACCACTTTCAAAATCCTTGAACAGAAAAGCGCCTAATTTATCCAAGGATGCAAAAAATGCTTTACCATGGTTGGTCTCTGTAAACTCCTGAACAAAGCTCTGAAGATAAGGGTCAGAAGCTATCATAAAAGTGGTAATGGGAATTTTCAATTTCTTGCATTGGGCAGCCAGATTAATACACATGTTGACCACTTTGCGGTCCAAACCAAAACTATTCTTGTAATACTTTTTGCCAATTTTCAAACAGGTGGGCTTACCATCTGTAATCATGAAAATCTGTTTATTGGGATTCTTTTGCTTGCGCAACAAGTCCATGGCCAATTCCAAACCGGCAACGGTATTGGTATGGTAAGGTCCCACTTGCAAATAAGGAAGGTCTTTGATTTCTATACTCCAGGCATCGTTTCCAAAAACAACAATATCTAGGGTGTCTTTGGGATAGCGCGTAGTGATGAGTTCACTGAGTGCCATGGCCACTTTTTTGGCAGGTGTAATCCTATCCTCACCATATAAGATCATGGAATGAGAAATATCAATCATTAACACAGTTGATGTCTGTGTTTTAAAATCGGACTCGCGAATCTGCAAATCATCTTCGCGCATAGAAAAACTTTCTACACCATGATTGATTTGTGCATTTCTTATACTTTCCGTAAAATCAATTTGTTCTAGTGAATCACCAAATTGAAAAGGTCTTGTATCTGGATTTAACTCATCACCCCTGCCCTGTTTATTGGTTTGGTGGCTTCCCTGTTTGGCTTTCTTGAGCTTGCCAAAAATCTCTTCTAGGCTTTTCTTTCGAATGGTCTGCTCAGACTTACCCGTAATTTTAAAACTGCCGTCTTGAGGATTCTCTTTTAGATAACCGTTCTCTTTGAGGTCCTCAATAAAATCACCCATGCCATAATCCTTGTCTGTTAAATGGTACTGTCTGTCTAGTTCATTTAACCAAGACAGTGCTTCTGTTGCATCTCCATTGGTATGCGTGAGCAATTGCGTAAATATGTCTAGCAATTGTTCAAACTTGGAGCTTGCACCCTGATTTGGTTGGAATTGAATAAAACGGTGTCCGATCATAATGGGAATCTACAAAAGAATTGGAAACTACTTAAGACTATAACAAGGAATTGATGAATAAGTTCTAAAAAAGATGCCCGGACTTTTGTCCAGGCATCACAACTGATATGTATTAACTGATTACTTATTCAAAGAATCAGCAGCCATCATTTTTCCAGGTATTTGAATCCTAGGATTATAAATGGTTTGAATCTGCTCTAATCCTTGCAAATAGCTCTCTGCCATTCTTTTTTCATCCGCCATCTGCTCTACTTTATCGCCTGTTAAGCCATTGTAAAACTTCACCTGTTGTTGCAAGTCTTTTTTCACAGATGCGGCTACTTTATTGGCCAATGTGGTATCACCAGCCATTAAACAAGCTTCTAAGAACAATAAGGAGTTCTTATTATGCATGTTTCCACGGCTAACCATACCATAAGAGAAGTTTTCATCCAACATCATTTTATCTACCAATTGCAAGGCTTTTTTAGCTTCCTCTTTTCTGTTTTTGGCAGAAAGGTCAATGGCTAATTCAGCATATGCATTTCTAATGGTATTTAAGTGTCTGCGGTTTTCTTCGTCAAAATAAACACCTTTTACATTGGCATTTCCAAAGGCAAAATTGTTCATTGCTTTAGACAGCATCCAATCAGTATTTACCCTACTGTTTTGAACAGGTACTAATCTGAAACTCAACCCATCTCTTCTCAAAAATTGGTCAAATCCAAGATCTACACCAGGGTTGGTGAAATAGATGGGGCGCTTCCATTTGTTGGCAGCAATAATATTCAATACCGCTAAATCAT
>CAIZMD010000728.1 GCA_903933995.1 uncultured Bacteroidota bacterium | reverse complement strand
CAATATGTGTGAAGCGTTCAAACAGGGTAAAGACATTCACACAGCAACAGCTGCTAAAGTTTATGGAATTGAAGAAGCTGATGTAACCAAGGAACAGCGTTATAAAGCCAAGAGTGTGAACTTTGGTATTATCTATGGTCAGGGTGCATTTGGTTTGGCAGAGAACTTGGGCATTCCTAGAGCAGAAGCCAAAGAGATTATTGACAACTATAAAAAAGAGTTCTCTGGTATTACAGCCTATATGGACAATACCATTCATTTTGCCCAAGAGCATGGTTATGTTGAAACCCTCATGGGAAGAAAACGTTGGTTAAAAGATATTGGATCGGCCAACTTTACGGTGCGTGGTTTTGCTGAAAGAAACGCCGTTAACTCTCCCATTCAAGGTACCGCTGCAGACATGATTAAGCTAGCTATGATTCGAATTCACAAAGCCATCAAAGACGCGGGTTTAAAATCTAAGATGATACTACAAGTACACGATGAATTGATCTTTGATGCTTTACCTGAAGAAATGGACAAACTCAAACCCATTATCCTTGACAATATGCGCGCAGCATTACCGCTTCCTAATGGTGTTCCCGTAGAAGCAGAAATGGGCGTAGGCGAAAACTGGTTATTGGCGCACTAGATAAAACTCCCTAAACAAAATAATATGACTCAAAACGAAGCAACCATACATAAATTCTATACTGCCTTTCAGAACAAAGACTATGCTACCATGCAATCCTGTTATGCAGACGATGCAGTATTTAATGATCCCGCCTTTGGATTAATAGACGCAGAACACGCTAGGGCCATGTGGGAAATGCTTTGCAAAAGAGCTAAAGACTTTACTTTGAACTATAGCAATATTCAATTGTTAGACGAAGAGTATGCCACTTGTGATTGGAATGCACAATACCTCTTTAGCAAAACAGGTAGAAAAGTCAATAACAAGATCAAAGCGCATATGCGTTTAAAAGACGGATTAATCATTGAGCATACAGATGCTTTTGATTTTTATAAATGGACCAGGATGGCATTGGGTTTGCCTGGTTTCTTATTTGGTTGGAGTAATTTTATGCAGGGCAAAATTCAAAAAGGGGCAAGAAAAGGTTTGGTAGAATTCATGGACAAAAACAAATAGTATGCAAATCAATTGGGACTTCTATTTTAATATTGTTACCAAGATTGGCAGCAGGTATTACCTGATTGCTGGTTTGGTGTTTTTTGTTTTCTATGTCTTGCTCAAAAAATCATGGACCTATAAAAAGCTGCAACCAAGAGACGCAAAACCAAAAGACTTTATTAGAGAGATCCTATACAGCAGTACTACTATTTTAATTTTTGGTTTGTTTATTTATATCCTACATCATCCTACTGTGGCACCATATACAACAAGATATATGGAAATTTCAGAAAGGGGTTGGTTCTATTATTTTGCAGTGTTCCCTATATTGTTTTTTATGCACGATACCTATTTTTATTTTACTCATCGTGCCATGCACCACCCTGCTTTATTTAAATGGTTTCACTTGGTGCATCATCAATCAACCAATCCATCGCCCTGGGCAGCTTATGCTTTTCATCCCTTAGAAGCTGTTGTAGAACAAGGGATTGTTTTCATTTTCTATTTTACATTGCCCATTCATATTACCCACTTGGCTCTGTTCTTTTTATTCTCCATTGTCTATAATATTTATGGTCACTTGGGTTATGAATTATACCCAAGGTCTTTTGCAACATCTAGTATTGGCAAGTGGATCAACACTTCTACCAGTCATAACCAACACCACCAATATTTTAAAGGAAACTATGGTTTATACTTGCTTGTTTGGGATAGGGTATTTG
>CAIZMD010000727.1 GCA_903933995.1 uncultured Bacteroidota bacterium | reverse complement strand
CTATTAAAAGTGGATACTAGTTTTTACCATCCCACTGGAAAAAGCAGTATACAGTCCGTGGCGCATCATTTTGGAGGAGCCAAACAGGTATTGTTAGTACATGATACTTTTACCAAGGAAGCGGATCTTGATTTTATTGCAGAATTATCAGAGGCGCAGCAAACCCAATACCATTTCTGTTTGTGCGTAAATGCCAACTTATACATTAACAAAGCCCTTCCACCCATTGAACTGTTGCGTCAAAAAAAATGCAGCATGGTCTTGGGCACAGATAGTCTGGCCAGCAATCACCAACTCAGTATTCTTTCAGAGATCAAAACCATACAAAAACATTACCCGCAGATTCCACTTACAGAGATCCTGCAATGGGCTACGTTTAACGGAGCCAAGGCCCTTGGTTTTGACAAGCGCCTTGGTAGTTTTGAAAAAGGCAAACAGCCGGGAATGGTTTGGGTGCCGATTTAATTATTATTCTGTAAAAGGTAACCAGTCATCTTGGTTATTGATTTTCCAAGATTTTTCAGCAGAACCATCGGCATTCATGACTACACAATTCAAATAACCAGTAGTGGTTCCAAAATTGGAATCCTTGGCAAATGACAATAGTATTTTACTGGAACCTTCTAACCAATTCAACCGCACGGTCCATGTTGGTAATTGTGTAATATCAGTAGGCAGGGTTACACTTTTCACCAATACTTCTGTTTCAGTGGCAGTAGTATAATTATAAATATCAATTTTAGTAGTGCCATTCAATTTGGCATAAATAATCTTAGTTCCATCTTGACTAATTCTAGAAGCTAATAAACTTTTGGAATTGATTATAGATTTTGGGTCTCCAATATTGCCATTGACTAATTGCCCAGAATAGGCTAAAGGAATAGCAGCGGTAGAAGTAACTACAAATCTTTTACTGTCATTGGCAACTTGTAGATCCGTAAATCCAAGTGGCACGGTACTCAGTTTGGTTTGCCCTGTTCCATCAGTATTTATGGTTTCCAAAGAAGCTGATTGGGGATTAGCACCAAGATTGTTTTGCATAAACAAGAGTTTTCCAGAACTCAAGAAACGCAGAGATTTATAAGTAGTACCCAATGTAGTAGGTAAACTGGCTACCGTAGCTAAACCCGTACCATCTTTATTCACTACCGCAATCCTTGCAGACCTTGAGCTGCCACTTACAAAATGAAAGAAATAAATCTTGTTACCATCTGCAGATATACAGGCATCGCCCAAATAAGAATTCAAATTGGAAGTAGGAGTTACTTCTACAACCAATTTACTACCTGCACCAGAAGCATCTGTAGTAAAAATTCTGGCACTATCAATATAGTAAACAACGGTATTGGCAGTACCACCTGTAGTGCCTCCTGTAGCAGGCGCTTCTTCATTTTTAGTACAACTGGTAAATACTAGGGTAAGGATTGAAAACAAAAAGGCTTTTACAAGATATTTCATATGTAGGTTTTAATTTTTGAGAAAGATTATTTTTGAAGATTCCAAACAGTTTCATAATCACCCAAGGCCGCTTCTTTTGATTTGATTTCATTCAGTGCTTTTTGATAAGCAGCAACAAGTGTTTCTGTCTGTACCATTTGGAAGATCTCTTCCTTGCCTATATTGACATTCTTTTTTAAGATATAAGGCGCCCCCTTTACTTGAATAGAAAAGTATTTGGTATTGCCCACAAAAGAGCGGAATGAACCATTGGAAGCACCGTCCATTTCAACTGTTAAATACGGTGTCATAGCAGGTTTTCCATCATAACTCAATTGTAGGGTAATACTCACTTTTAATAAAGCGTCTGCACCTGTTTCCTTTAGCAAAGCATTCTCTCCATTTAAACGCATACTATTAGAAGTGAGTGGTTTTATGGGATTCAGCCCCTGGTAAACAGAAAGAAATTGTTCAGAATTATTCATTTCATTCTTGAAAAACTGTTGAACCTGCTGATAAGATCCAGTGGCAGGAATGGCTGTTACTGGTAATACAGTGCCTCCAACTATTTCAGCCGTTGCACTTGTAAATTTTTGGTACATATTGGCCAGCACTTCTTCCAAAACAGATGCTGGTATTTGTGGAAACTTTAGTTCTTTGGTGGTTTCAACTTGGGTCCATTTATTGGTATTGTTTTCATATAGATACGTAGTACCCTGAATACTCATGGTAGCAACAGCAATTTTCTTTGCAAAAGACAAAGGCATGGCATAAGCGGCATTTCTTTTTTTGGCTGTGATTTCAACCTCAGATCCATTTATTTTATCCTTTTCTGAGATAGCAAAGCCTTTATTAATTTCAGGTGCCGCCGTCACATTTACCCACATACCGGCATTTGAACCTGTTACCGCAATAACTGGTGCTTTAAAAACACCGGATTGAGCTATAGACTGAACCAATTGCTGGTCACTGACCATTAGATAGCTATTCTTAAAACTTGTGCCTTTATTTTCGGTTTCAATATTTCTAAAAGCAGCTGCAGGGATAATTACTTTAGCAGCAGGCTTAACATAAGCAGCCATGGTTAATGAGCGCATCCCAATTACGGAAGTAACAATATCAACCCTGATCAGTGCATCAGGTCCAGTAGAATAGTTAGCTAAATCCAATACCACTTCTTTGGTCAAGTCAATAGACACATTTGAAGATTGTCCATTAATAGCTACTATTTTTATATTCTTAGCAGGAGGTGGTACAGTAAAACTACCTTCTTCAACGCCATTTTTTTCAAAGCTGATTTTTTTATTGCCAGATCCAGCTGTTTCAACTGCTGTATGAATGCCAAAAGACTGGTGTTTGAGTTCTTTGCCGTTTAATTTAATGGTTCCCCCATATTTATAAAACTGAAACCCATTTGGAGAACTCAACATGAGCATGGTAAAATCTCCATTATCAACCCATTCACCCTTTAAAAAGTCTGTAGTTGCAAGACCAAGGTCTTTGGGGAAAATATTTGTGCCCACAGAAGCTAGTACGTCAACCTCAGATAAATTATCGGCTACTGCCACAGATCCAGCCAACTCACCAGTCAGGTCACCAGCAAGTTTTGTAAACTTTGACATGGCTTTCTGAAAAAAGCCACCGGTCTTTTTGGGTTCCTCTTTTGGAGCTTCTTTAGAAGAAGATTTAGTAGTATCAGATTTTTCTTTTTTCCAGAACTGGGCATTTGAACCTGTATACAATAGGAATAGTACTGCGCAAAAGGCAATTTTCAATTTCATTCAATTAGGGGTTTGAGGTTGTAAAAATGAAGGGAAACCATGGGCAAAAAAATACTCTCCAAAGAGTATTTTCAGCTGGAGTAAATTTTGAAGCAATGCCCTACATTTACAATGTGACCCCTATTCGTTATATTTTTACTGGCATTTTTACACTAGTGATACTATCTAGTAAATCAATTGCTCAAGAAACCCAAAGACATAGCTATTCTATATTGAATAGTAAGGATGGGATGAGCAAGCAGGTGATTAATAATATATTAGAAGATAAATATGGAATCATATGGCTGCTTAGCCAAAATAATGTTCAATGGTTTGATGGATCTAATTTTCACCAAGTGCCTTTTGGCAATGGCCCACATCAAATACCGGGTACCTTATTTCACACCGCAAGTATAAGTTCAAACAAAGATGTTTGGTTTTTTTATGAAGAAGGTTATTCCGTTTACAATAGCAAGTGTAT
>CAIZMD010000726.1 GCA_903933995.1 uncultured Bacteroidota bacterium | reverse complement strand
TGAGCCTACTCCAAGCCATTCTTCCCAAGATAAAGGCTCGGATATATTCTAAGATTTGGATTCTTGGTAAATAGTCTTCAGGTAATTTAACTTTGAGTAACCTGCCTTCTTCTACTATGCATGAATTTGCTACTCTTATCACTCCACCAGTAGCAATAACTTTCTTCTTGGTTTGCTCCATAAAGGGCTTTACCATTTTTAGTAAAGCATCCTGTTCCAAAATGCAATCCACGTCTATACAAACCAGGTATTTTTTGGATGATAAATTAATACCCACATTGAGTGAATCGGCTTTGCCACCGTTGAACTTATCAACCACAATTAGTTTATGGTGAATATTTTTTCTACTTTTATAAACACCTCTTACTTCTTTAGTGGCAATTTTGGCATCAATAAAAAGGTCTACCCTTACCAAATCAAATGCCTTGATGAGTTTTTCTAAAGAATCATCCTTGCTACCATCATTAACAATGATCACTTCTAAATTAGTATAGAAAATAGATAAGAGTGAGCGCACATTTTCAACAATGGTTTTTCCCTCATTATAGGCAGGAGCAATAATACTAACCGTTGGTGCATGAATAGAAGAGGCCAATAACCTATAATCTGTAAACCTGTTTTTTTGCATGTATTTGGTGGTCTCACCAATGGAAAAAAGTCCTAGAAATACATATGAGGATAGCAAAAGCAGTGAGTAGGAAAAAATAATCACCGTTAAGATATCTAACAATAGGTCAGTAAGCTGGTCCCAATTCATGGCATACTGATTATGTGTTGGAAAATGCGTTGAAAAGGTTCTGGTTCAGACATACTCTTGTCTTTTAACAAGTGAATACCATTCTTAGAACAATGTACCAATGCTGCGGCAGCTTTTAATTTGATGGTATCATCAGGTTGGTCAAGTAAAGCTTCTAACTGGTCAGATTCATCAGGAGTTGCTAGCAAACGCATGGCGTCAAGAATTACAATTTGATCATTGCGGCTGGCGTCTTTAAAATAATCCAATAAGATAGATGGCGTAAACTGGTCTTCAAGTTGAATAATGGCTTTTACGGCCTGACTTCTTACTTCTGGTGATGGGTGGTATAAACTTGCTTTTAATGATTCTGTCAAGCCAAGTTGTTGGTATTCATAAGTTAGTCTTAATGCAAAAATGACTACAGTATGGTTTTGTGCATTTAACCATACTGGAATTTTATCACTCAAGTCTGATTTTTCTGGAAACAATTTTAGTTGTTCTAATAGTTTCAATTGTTGCCATTCTGTAATGGGATAGCTAACAAAGTCTAAGAATTGAAGCCCTTTGAATCCAATTAAATGCACCACTGCAATTTGTGCTTCCATTCTCACAAACTCATCTTTGCTATTGGTAAACTGTTCAATTAGCTCATAACAATCTCTTTGCTCCATCATGTACAATTCCTGAATGCCTCTTGCTTTTTTATACCAAGCTTGCCCCTTTTGAATTTTTTTAAGGGAATAATTTTTCAGTCCCAATTCTCCATAGAGATGCACCATTTTTTCTGCAGCTTCACCAGAATAATTTTGTTTACACCTAATGAGTTCATCAATGCAATATTGTCTAGCCAATGGATCTTCAATTATTTTACCCATTTTGGCCAAAATTTTCTTTGATGCCAAAGATTCTTCAATTAATATGGTGGTGATCAGGGGCTCTAATAATTCCTTAATGTTTAATAATTTAAAATGCCTTTGTTTTTTTTGGAATAAAATGGCGTAAACAGCAACCACTACCAATGCAATCAAGACAATCATGATTTTTAAAATCATGTTGAGCGTTTCTTGGTCTAATAATTGGTCTAATAAGCTGGCTTTACCCAATAGTACGCTATGGAGATGCGTTGGAAATATGTGATCAAGCATTTGAGCCATTTCAGTCATGCAATATTTTTAGTCTTGGCAACCGCTTCTTTAAAGTTAATACAATGTTGCAAGTTA
>CAIZMD010000725.1 GCA_903933995.1 uncultured Bacteroidota bacterium | reverse complement strand
GGAGCTTCGTCTTCTATGATGATGATCCGCATGGTTAAGCAATTAGGGGAATGGATACGGAAAAGGATTCTGCTAGTTCTATAACTTCTACCGTTTGGCTGGTGAGCATCTTGTATCGGTTGCGAATATTGTTAAGACCAATACCGGTTGATTCTATGAGTTGGTTTTTCTTCTGCAAATTATTGGACACCATTAATTTTCCATCTTTTACCGTAACCAAGATCTGCAGCGGTCTGTCTTGTGAGACAATATTGTGTTTAATGGCGTTCTCCATTAATAGCTGTAAGGATAGCGGTACAACTTTGTCTTCCATATTGGCTGCAGGAACCTTAATCTCAATTTGCAGGTTTTCACCAAAACGTGTCTGCAATAAAAAAGCATAGGCCTGCAATACTTCCATCTCTTCTCTAAGTGGAATAGATGTCTCATCCTTTACTTCTAAAATATGCCGATACACTTTAGATAGCTCTTGTACAAATGCAACAGCTTGTTTGGGATTTTCTGGAATGATGGAACAAAGCGTGTTCAAATTATTAAAGAGAAAATGTGGGTTCACCTGAGTTTTCAAAGCATTCAACTGTGCCATCAGGCTTTCTCTTTTCAGCATTTCTTTTTCTTCTACACTATGTCTTAGTTGACTCATAAAATAGCGGCTTTCATAAATAGCCGCAACCGCCAATGTGCTAAACAGTGAGGCACTATTACTGTTGAACAAAATATCGCCCAATGACCTCCCCGGAAAATTGGGGTCTTCAAAATCACAATAGCCTTTTAATGACCATCCCAGCATATTGGTGGAGAAAAAAGTAAAGAACAACATGATCACCGTCTGTATTTTTATCCTTTTCTTGGTTTCTTCATACAAAGGATATTTTGTTCTAGACCAAATCATGATTCCTCGGTTTCCCAACCATACCACACTAGTAGTAATGAGTGTGGTAATATAAATTTTGTGGTTAAAATAGGGTTGTCTGTGTAAGCGAAGTCCAAAAAATACAAAGGGAATGAGTAGAGCCAATAATGGAATCATTAATGCCATGAGCTTACGGTCATCAAACCCAATTTTTGGGCTGTAAAAAATTCCCTTGTAGTACATCTGCTTAATTGTTACTTTAAAGATAAGACAAGACCCGGACTTGGAAACCGGGTCTTGAATGGGGGGTTAAAAAGTAATTTGGTAATTGATATTGGGGAAGAATCCTATTTGATTAATCTCTTTGATTTGTCCCGTACTTGGGTTCAAGGTTCTAACAAAGATGTTTTTATGATTGGTTAAGTTTTGAAAATCTATATACCATTTCTGTGTGGCTTTTGGTCCATTGCGGGTAAAGGAGAATTTTAAGTCCCAACGCAAATAGGTATCGTTTTGCAAACTAAAGGCTTTGTCTTCTTGATAGATCACAAACCCTGCAGCTTGAGATGCTGGAATATCAAATGGTGTATAGCGTTGTCCACCTGCAATAGCAAACTTGGTATCTATGCCAAAACTATTGAGCTTAGATAACTTCCATTCTTTACCCCCCAAGAGATTGAATACATAATTACTATTGAAAGCCGTATTGCGCAATACTTGGTCTGAGCCTTTGTATTTAGATTCAAACAAAGAACCAGTTACCAAATAATAGAATCCCTTGTTCAAGAATTTTTCTAAGGTAAATTCAACGCCATAATTGGTTCCCTTTCCTTGGTTTTGCAAATAGAATTTTTCTGGAAAGGCAAATCCTGCACCCGCATTCAACATGCTAAATGAACTAGGTACGCTTTCAGTGGCGGCGTCATAGATATACTGTGCATAAACTTCTGTCTTGAATCGGAGGTTGCTGCTAAAATTAATATCGTAACCCATGACCCCGTGTAAACTTCTTACAAAACCCAGGTCCTTATTGGATAGTACGGTTTGTCCTGCTCCATTAGTACTCTGATAAAAATACACATCCAGTGGTTGAGTTTGACTATGTAAACCCGCACCCAATGAAAGCGATTGGTTGGGTTGGAATTGGTATTTCAAATTCCATCGCGGTTCTACCGCAACACTATTATTTAAACTAAACCATTGTGCGTACACACCTAGGTTGGTGCTTAACTGGTTGTTGAATCTATGCATCCAATTACCAAAACCTCTAGTGAGTGTTGCAGTATTTTGGGCATTAGTGAGTGTGGTTAAAACAGTTGATCCATTGGGTAAATACTCTTTTTGCAGATTGAGCAAATTCACATCGGACAACAGACCCGCACTAATTTGATTTTGTGCATTGATCTTCTGGTTAAAATTATAACCAATTGAAATCTTGGTCTGTTTGTTTAAGACCACATAAGCAGGTTTATCGGGCTTGCCTGTTTCTATAATTTCTTCATTGTACTT
>CAIZMD010000724.1 GCA_903933995.1 uncultured Bacteroidota bacterium | reverse complement strand
TATTACTATCGTGCCAACAATTTAGAAGCCGTTAGAAACGAGCAATACAAATTGGTTTTCCCTCATGCTGGTAGAACCTATGAAGGATTTGAGCCCGGTAAGGATGGTGTTCCTGGAAAAGCCAATGAAAGTTTTGCTTTTGAAGGAGGGTTATTTGATCTGCGCAGAGACCCTGGTGAGCGATATGATTTGAGTAAAAGCCTTCCTGATGTTCTTGCTGCACTTAACAAAATTGCTGCTGATGCAAGAGAAGATCTTGGTGATGAACTCACCAAAAATCCTGGAAAAAATAGACGTGCTCCAGGAAAAGTACAGTAAATGCTATTGCAAATAAGCTACTAAACTAGGTCTAATTTCTTCGGTCAAAAATTGATGTGCTATTGCCTGATCGGTTTTTTGATTCAACAAATGAATCATCATTTCCATGGCTTTTAACCCTTGACTGTAGGGATACTGTTCCACTGAAACCATTGGTGGATAAGCCGTGTAGCTGGTAATGGGTAGGTTGGCATAGCTTACAAAAGCAATCTCTTTGTTTACTTCAATATGCTGCTTATTGGCATACTGTACTGCGTCCATGTGTACATAATCATTAAAAGTGATTACAGCAGTTGGTGGATTTTTCAATGCCAATAATTTTTTCATAGCGCGCTGCGTACTATCCTTACTAAAATCGGTAGTCTCTACCAATTGCATGTCTACTTTTAATTTCTGTTTAGACACCCCTTCTATATATCCATTCAATCTTTCTTTGCTTGCCGCTAATTTATCTGGTCCATTGATTAAAGCAATTCTTCTATAACCTTTGTTGAATAACCAACCCACCATGTCAACGGTTCCTTTGTACAAATTGCAAAACACTTTATGTGCTTTTTCAAGATTGGGAACTCTATCAAAATAGACTACTGGAATATGGTATTTCTCTAGCGCCAATAAATGATCATACTTGTTGGTTTCTTTGGCCAAGGAGATGATTAAACCATCTACTCTTTGTTGCTTCATGGTTTCTACCACTTTCATCTCTCTTTCCAAATTGTCAAAACTCTGCCCAAATAGAATGGTGTAATGCTGTTCCATGGCGGCCGTTTCCATACCACTAATGGCTTGAGAGAAAAATTCTTCTCTAATAGAGGGCATGATTACACCTATGACAAAGCTTTTCTGCTGTTTGAAGAAAATGGCTTTGGGATTTGGCTCATAGCCCAGTTCCTTGGCAGTTTTCTGCACCAATTCTCTTGTGCGGAGTCCAATACGGGGATGATTGGTCAAGGCCCTAGACACTGTTGAAACAGAGAAGTTTAATTTATCTGCAATGGCTTTAAGTGTAGGGATTTGGTCAGGCATATATCAGGATTGCAAAAAAAGAATATGAGTATCTAAAAAATACTCCTTTAGGGGTATATTTAACTAATAAGAATGGGGTATCTAGCAGACTAGATATTGATTAAAATACTTAATAGCTGTTATGAAAAAAGGAATCCTATTTATTAGCGTCTTTTTTATCTCTTGCATTTTTTCTGTAGCGCAGGTTAAGTATGTAAAAGGCATGGATTTTGACGATGAAAACTATGCCATTGTTCCCAAAAAAGCCAAATTAACTAGGAGTTTAGAATCCGTTCCCACAACGGTGAGTTTAAAACAGTTTACACCCTTTCCAAAAACGCAGGGCCAGTTTGGTACTTGTGCTGCGTGGGCAAGCGCTTATTGTGGCAGAACCATGGTTGAAGCCATCAAAAATAATTGGACTGATAGAGAACTGATTACTTCAAAAGCATTTTCACCCGCTTTTTTGTTTAGGATGCTCAAACCAACCGATGCAGAATGCAAGGGTGGAGCTACTATTTCCAGTGCATTTGAAATCATGAAGGACAAGGGATTGATTTCTTATACCAGTTTGGGAGTGACTTGCACGCCAGCTATCATGGAATCTCAACTTGCCGATGCCAGCAATCATAAAATCAAAGATTATTTAAGATTGTTTGACCAGGAATCAAGTAGCTCCATCAAAATACAATCAGTCAAAAAATCAATCTCAGAGAGTAAACCCGTTGTGTTTGGCATGATCTGCCCTCCATCATTTGGTACAGCCAAGGGCGTATGGAATCCAACTGAAGCTGCTGATAGGAGTTTTGGTGGTCACGCTATGTGCGTGGTAGGTTATGATGACAACAAAGAAGGTGGTGCTTTTGAAATACAAAATAGTTGGGGTAACTATTGGGGAAATGAAGGCTATATCTGGATTAAGTATGCAGATTTTGCCAAATACACCATGTATGCTTATGAGTTTATAGACTTACCCGCACCAAGACCGGAAACTCCAGACCTTTCCGGTTCTTTAAGGTTGGCACTTGCCGATGGTACTAGCATGCCAAGCAATTTATTGGTCTCTACCAGGGGATTAACTGTGGTACCTGCAAAAACAGCACCGGGCCCGCTTAGTTTGTATCGCACAGCGCAACCCTATACATCTGGTACTAGATTCAGAATTTATATTTCCAATAATCAGCCCGCCTATGTTTATGCCATCAGCACAGACCTTTCTAACGAGATTACAAAAATCTTCCCTTACGAAGAAGGCATTAGCGCTGCACTAACAGATAAAAAGAATGATGTTGCCATTCCAGATGAAGACCATTTTATTGAATTTGACAACAAACCTGGAAAGGATTTTCTCTGCGTACTCTATTCTAAAACGGCTTTGAATATTAATGAGATTATTTCAAAAATTGCTGCCCAGCAGGGCGATAGTTTTAGTAAGAAAGTATTTGCTGTAATAGG
>CAIZMD010000723.1 GCA_903933995.1 uncultured Bacteroidota bacterium | reverse complement strand
TACCCATGGTGTACCTTCAGATAGAAATGCCCACCCGCATTTATCCAATAGTGGTGAGTTGGCCATGATTCATAATGGCATCATTGAAAACTATGCCCAGATTAAAAAAGAGTTATTGGATCACGGTTATACATTTACCAGTGATACGGATACAGAAGTCTTGTTGAATTTTATAGAAGACATTAAGAAAAACAATGAATGCAATTTAGAAGAAGCACTGCGTATTGCTTTAAAAAGAATTGTTGGCGCTTATTGCATTTTGCTCATTTCACAAGATGATCCAGAAACCATTATTGCTGCAAGAAAAGGTAGCCCATTGGTGATTGGCATTGGCAAAGGCGAACATTTCTTGGCCAGTGACGCTTCTCCCATTATTGAGTACACCAAGGAAGTGGTCTATGTAAACGACTATGAAATTGCCATTGTTAGACCTGATGAATTGATATTAAAGAATCTGGGTAACGAAAAACAAACCCCGTTCATCACCAAATTGGATATGGAATTAGCCGCTATTGAAAAAGGTGGTTATGACCATTTCATGTTAAAAGAAATTCACGAACAACCCGATACCATTTTTGACTGTTTGCGTGGCAGATTACAACCAGAAAATGGCACCATTGTCATGGGCGGTGTAGAAAATCATATAGACGCATTAAAAAATGCCAATCGAATTTTGATTGTGGCTTGTGGAACTAGTTGGCATGCTGGCTTATTAGCAGAATACCAAATTGAAGAATTGTGTCGCATACCAGTTGAAGTAGAATATGCTTCTGAATTTAGGTATCGTAATCCCGTGATCCATCCAGGTGATGTAATTATTGCCATTTCTCAAAGTGGTGAAACGGCAGATACCTTGGTGGCTTTGGAAAGCGCCAAAGCCAAGGGTGCATTCATTTTTGGCGTAGTAAATGTGGTTGGTAGTAGTATTGCCAGATTAAGTCATGCAGGAGCTTATTCTCATGCAGGACCTGAGATTGGGGTTGCAAGTACCAAGGCATTTACAGGTCAATTGGCTGTTTTAGCTATGATGGCTTTGAAGATTGGATATGCCAAAGGAACTATTACCAAAGAAAGGTATTTACACCTGATGTTGGAATTACAAGCAGTACCTGAAAAGGTAAAGGAAATTCTAAGTGACACTAGTAATATTCAACGCATTGCTGAGAAATACAAAGACGCCAGAGACTTTTTGTTCTTAGGCCGTGGATACAATTTCCCAATTGCCTTAGAAGGTGCCTTGAAGCTAAAAGAGATTTCCTATATACACGCTGAAGGCTATCCTGCAGCTGAAATGAAACATGGTCCAATTGCTTTGGTTGACAAAGACTTACCAGTTGTTTTTGTGGCTACAAAGGATTCTTACTACGAGAAAATTGTTTCCAATGTACAAGAGATCAAAGCAAGAAGTGGTATGGTTTTGGCCGTTGCAACCGTTGGCGATGAAATCATTCCTGGCATGGCCGATGATACCATGTATGTTCCAGATGCGGATGAATTAATTGCACCTTTATTGAGTGTGATTCCTATGCAATTGCTAAGTTATTATGTTGGTCTTGCCAAGGGATTGGATGTAGACAAACCACGTAATCTTGCCAAAAGCGTAACCGTAGAATAAAATAAAGATTCGATATAAAAAGAAAGGGGCTTGCCCCTTTCTTTTTTTTGTAGCATTAGTTTTTAATAAACTGCTTGCTCTCTTGTTTTAATGTTTTTGTATTTGTAATAATCATATTATAATTGCCATTACTAAATCTACTTAAGTCTATAATGGTAGATTTGGTAAACGAATTCATCATGATTCTTCTACCACTAGCATCAAAGATTTGGTAGTTGATTTTTTGGGTACTTGTACCCGCTTCAATAGTCAATTTGTCTTTCACTGGATTCGGATACAATTTATACCCTCCTGTTTCATTGGTAGTATTTGGAATGGCAGTAACTATATAATTGAATATATCACTAAAAGAGCTTGAACAACCATTTATATTTACTTGAACTGTGTAATTGCCACTGGCAGTGGGGCGATAATTTTTTTCAGTTGCCCCAGTAATGATGACAGCATCTTTGTACCATTGATTACCAGAAGTACTACTACTTACTAATTCACCATTTGTTTGAACAATTGTAGGCTTAGTTGGCAGCGGGCTAATGCTTACAATAATTCCTGAACGTATACTTTCGCATTTTGATGTTGCATTGTATTGGCTTACATAATAATTAGTTTGCCCTACCGTAGTTGTATTAGGGATAGTGGCAGTACTTGATGAAACACCTCCGGTAGCATTGGTACCATACCAAAGTAATGAATTCCCCGAAGTAGCAGTGGCGGTTAATCCAACCGCTGAAGAACCTTGACATAAGGTTATATTTGATACAGTGGGCGCCGCTAAAGAACAGGTTTCAACACTAAATATGCTAATTCCCACTTCTTCCGATAAATCCATATCTCTGCTTAGTACAATAATCCTTTTACCATCTTCTGACCAATAGGCCCATTGCACCTGCTCTCCCCCAGTTGTGGTAAAATCAGTACTATCATAAAAATTACTTTTCCCACTTTGATCTGGTAATCTATCGCCTATATCATTCATAATGGTTACAGCATTGTCACCAAAAACAGCATTGTTTACTTGTACGCGGTCTGCTTGCATTAAATATTTACCATCGGGAGAAAAATAGGAAACTCCACCCCTACCTGTATGTCCCAAAAATGTACCATTATCCGTTTTATAGATATAGCCACCAAATG
>CAIZMD010000722.1 GCA_903933995.1 uncultured Bacteroidota bacterium | reverse complement strand
CTACTTTACCAACCAAGGAGTTGATTGCATTGGGTTCTCTTGCTTTTACAAGGTCTTCACCTTTAATTTCTTGTGTAGAATAACCAATAATTTTTTTGTCTTTTTTAATACCTAGCGCCGTAACTACAACATCATTCAATTGATTGTTACTGGGCTGCAATCTAATGTTAAGATCACCTGTACCAACGGTAATCTGAAGGTCATCATATCCAATAAAACTTACTTTTAATTGCTCGCCTTTGGCTGCTGCAATAGTAAAAGCACCTGACGCATTAGTAATGGTAGATTTGCCATTTTTTGTTGACACAGAAGCACCTTCAATTGGCTTAGAAGTACTTGGATCAATCACTTTCCCGCTTACAGTCGGGTTTTGGGCATTGGATTGGAATACAAAGAAACAGCATGCTAAAGTGAGGAGCATCCAGCTTTGAATTCTGATTTTAAATTGGTTCATAAACATGATTTAGTTGTTGTGGCAACGAAACTATCATGGCTATGTTATGGCATCGTGTCTGGAAGGTTAACGAAAAGTGAAGGAAATGTAAACAAGCCGTTAAGCGTGAGTGATTGTTATCAAATTATTATATACTAAAAAAAAATGACTTTTACAAGGACTTTTGACACATAAAATCATAATGACTTTTTGTTACTTTATCTTAGTCCAATTCCTGCGAGAAATTAATTAGCAAAATAATTGATTACGCAACCCCTAACTCATGGAGCAGGCCACCGAGAACCTCAAGTCTTCATTAATCGCCTATTTTAATAACAAGAAAGACTTTTTTGAGAAAGACAATACCGTATTACAAATCATCATTGACTTATTACCCATTGGCTTAATTATTCAAGGCAAACAATCAGAAATGTTGGGTTATAATCAAATGGCTTTGGAATTATTAGGTTTGACTAAGGAACAGTTCATGGGAAGAACTTCCTTTGACAAAGAATGGCGTTGTATTCATTTAGATGGAACTCCTTTTCCAGGAGAAACTCATCCAGTCCCAATGGCCATAAAAACAAAGCAACCCATTTTGGATCAAGTAATGGGAGTTTATAGACCAACTGAAGAAGCATTTGTATGGCTAAATATAAACGCAGTTCCTGTTTTAACAGAATTGGGTGAATTGGATTTTGTGATTTGTACATTTAGTAATATCACCAAGAGAATTCATTTACAAAAAGCACAAAACGAGACGGAGCAGAATTTGCAACAAATTTTTGAATTTTATCCTGTTCCCATTTTACTGGTTGACAATGAAACAAACCGAATACATTTAGCCAATAAGAAACTTTCTGAATTAATGGGCTATAGTATGGAAGAACTTATTGGTAAAGAAACGGTTGACTTTTATGAGAACATTCAAGACAGGAATGAAATTGTGGAAGAATATCAACAAGAGGGTAGAATTAATAATAGAGAAGTTAGATTTCTCCAAAAGTCAGGAAATACCATTGATGTATTGCTCTCATCAGAAATGATCAGTTTGAATGGAAGACTCATGAAGCTATCAGGATTCATTGATATTTCTAGAAGGAAAAAGGTAGAATATTCATTGAATAAAAGCTTGCAATTGGTCAGTGACCAAAACACTAGGTTGTTGAATTTCTCTTACATTGTTTCTCATAACTTAAGATCACACGCAGGAAATATCAAATCAATTGTGCGCTTTCTAGGATTGTCCAAAACCCAAGAAGAGAAAAACCTCTTAATGGACAATCTGCGTATTGTTTCTGAAAATTTTGAAACCACCATGTTGCACTTAAATGAAATAGTGCAAATCAATAGTAATG
>CAIZMD010000721.1 GCA_903933995.1 uncultured Bacteroidota bacterium | reverse complement strand
GCTGTATTCTTTTTTCCAAACTCAATTTTGCAGCTACGGTTGCTTCCATCCATTTAGAAAGACTGTCTCCACAAAGTTCTATAACCATTTCCATGGCCAGATGACTATGGTGTCCACCATCTACTTCAATATGTCTTTCCAGATAATAAATAAAGCCGTCTAGTTTTTCAGGATGTAGTTTGGCTATCTCTTTCAACAAACCCAAAAACATATCTGGAATTAAGTCTTCTCTTCCAAAACTAAACACAGCAGCTTGTACGTGAATGGGTTCTTGAATAATATCAAAAGTGAAGCTTAAAAATTCTTTTACACCAGTAGGTAATTCAATTCTTTCTAATGCTTTTGATATAGGCAAGCCCATCTTTAAATGACCAATCAATACTTGCATCTCTTTGGTGCTGGCACCCATCTGTTCCATGGCCTGCAAATACAATTCAAAATGACTGATTCTATTTCCAAAAGCATCTACATCAGACTCTTCTCCAACAACAATTTCATTAATTAAATATCTGGTGTTGGCAGAACCCTTGGGCTGCCAAGGAATAGTAGTACAAGTAAGATTGTTTTGCAAAGACTTGAGTAGACTCATAAAATCCCAAACTGCAAAAACATGGTATTGTGCAAAAACCTGTAATTGATTTATGCCTTGAATTTTTGCATAGAGTGGGTGATTCAAGAGCCTATCTCTAACCGGCGCAATTTGGTGTTTTAATTCAAGGATTCTTTTCAAGACATTGGGTTTGTCCTGAAAACAGGCTTTAACAAAAATGGTTGAGCAATGCCCAACCATTTATATTATTTGATGATTTTGTTTTAGAATTCGCAATTCTTAGGTGTTCTTGCAAAAGCAATTACGTCTCTAATATTGGTCATGCCTGTTACAAATTGTACCATACGTTCAAAGCCCAAACCAAAGCCTGCGTGTGGCACGGTTCCAAAACGGCGGGTATCTAAATACCAACTCATTTCTTCTGTAGGAATATGCATCTCAGCCATGCGTTTTTCTAATTTGTCTAAACGCTCTTCTCTCTGTGATCCACCAACAATTTCTCCAATACCCGGTGCTAGAATATCCATTGCAGCAACAGTTTCACGGCCTGGTTCACAACCATCATTCAAGCGCATATAAAACGCTTTAATAGCAGCAGGATAACCAGTTACAATCACGGGTTTTTTAAAATGTTTTTCTACCAAATATCTTTCGTGCTCACTCTGCATATCTATACCCCAGCTCACATCGTACTTGAATTTCTTTTTCTTATAGTGTGGAGAGTCTAACAAAATTTGAATGGCTTCTGTATAAGTAATGCGTTCAAATTTGTTTTCTACAACAAAGCGCAATTTTTCTAGCAAACCAAATTCTGCGCGCTCGTTTTGTGGCTTCTGTTTTTCTTCTTCTGCCAAACGCGCGTCAAGGAATTCAAGGTCTTCCATATTGTGTTCCATCGCGTAGCGAATCAAATATTGGATAAACTCTTCCGCCAAGTTTTGGTTGTCTTCAATATCATGAAAAGCCATCTCTGGTTCAATCATCCAGAACTCTGCCAAGTGTCTTGCAGTGTTAGAATTTTCTGCGCGGAAAGTTGGTCCAAAAGTATAGATCTCACTAAAAGCCATCGCGCCAAGCTCACCTTCTAATTGTCCACTAACCGTGAGGTTGGTACTCTTTCCAAAAAAGTCTTCTTTGAAATTCACAGAACCATCTTCATTGCGTGGTGCATTGTCAAAAGGCAATGTAGTTACACGGAACATTTCTCCTGCACCTTCTGCATCACTTGATGTTATGATGGGTGTATGCAAATAGATAAACCCTTTTTCGTTAAAGAATTTGTGTACTGCAAATGCCAGAGAATGACGGAGTCTAAACACTGATCCAAAAGTGTTGGTGCGGAAACGCAAATGCGCAATTTCACGCAAGAATTCCAGTGAATGTTTTTTGGGTTGCAAAGGAAATTTTTCCGCATCGCTATCACCCAAAATTTCTAGACGCTTGGCTTTGATTTCTACTTTCTGTCCCTTACCCAAAGAAGCAATTAACTCACCAGTTACTTTTAAGGAAGCACCTGTGGTGATGCGCTTCAAGGTAGCATCGTCTAGTAGACCCAATTCTACTACTACTTGTATATTATTATTGGTACTGCCATCGTTCAGGGCTATAAACTGATTGTTGCGAAAACTACGCACCCAACCCATGACAATCACTTCTTGGTTCTGCGGCTCGGTTGCCAGTAAAACCTTGATCTTGGTTCTTTTGTTAAACATCTTACTATTTTATTGCTTTAATCCAGTTGCCAAAGATAACCAAACCTAGGCCCATAGCCATGCCAAAGGCCTAAACTTGGTTAAAAACAGGGAAAAAATTCGTTTTTTCAGAAAAACTCACTTAACATTGCAATGGAAATATCACTGAACAGGTCTAAAACTCAACTCCAGACGATTCAGTTTTCCTCTTCCAATCAAATTTTTATTACGCCGATCTGAGTTTTTATTCCCTTAGACTGGATTTATTTATTCATTGACAAATTCCTTTTTTTTCATCAACTGATTTTATGTACGACATTCTGCAATTGAACGACATGCTTTTGCCTGAGCTGCAAGACATTGCTGAGCAACTCTCCCTCCCCGGTATTAAGAAGCTCGACAAACAAGGACTTATTTACAAAATACTAGACGGCCAAGCCGTAAAAGCAAGCGAATCAAAGGACGAACCCAAGAAAAAATCTGGCCGCCCTCGCAAACCCATTACCATCAAGACTTCTACTGCCAATGGCACGGAAGAAGCAGAAGTAATGGAATCTGAAGAAGCTACTGAAGCTCCGGCACCTGCAGAAAAAGCGGCTCCCGTTGCTACAGAAAAACCAAGACCCAATCCAAGACCGGTGGTTCCTGCTCCTGTTAGACCAGCAGCCCCAGTTAGGGATCAACAACCCGCTGCAGAAGCGGCTCCTGCTCCAGCACCAGCTCCTACCAGGGCTCCAGGCGCACCAGCCCTTCCTGCTGAAAGACAACAAAGACCGCTTCTTAATAAAAAAGGAATCCCTCCTCGCAAACCAAGACCAGACCATCTTGAAAACAGACCAGCTGATCCAGCGGATGCGCAACCAACCACGGAACAGCCAACTGATACACCTGCTACTGCCGTTTCAGGTGAGCAACACCAACAGGGTGAGAACGAAACTCCTGCCAGCGAACCTGCACCACAACAACGCTACCCACAACAACGCAAAGAACCCGCATTCAATATTGAATTTGAAGGCGTGATCAATGGTGAGGGTGTGTTAGAAATGATGCCGGATGGTTATGGTTTCTTACGCTCTAGCGATTACAACTATTTGTCTTCTCCGGATGACGTATACGTTTCTCCTTCTCAGATCAAATTATTTGGTTTGAAAACTGGTGATACTGTGCTAGGTTCTGTGCGTCCTCCCAAAGAAGGTGAAAAATATTTTGCCCTGCTCAAAGTTGACTTGATCAACGGAAAACGTCCGGATGAAGTGCGTGACAGGATTCCTTTTGACTACCTGACTCCTTTGTTCCCTTTTGAAAAATTGAATCTCTTTACTACCAGCAACAACTATAGCACTAGGATCATGGACATCTTTACCCCCATTGGTAAAGGTCAGCGTGGTTTGATTGTGGCCCAACCAAAAGTGGGTAAAACCATGTTGCTCAAAGAAGTGGCCAACGCCATTGCAGCCAATCACCCCGAATGTTATTTGATGGTGGTGTTGATTGACGAACGCCCTGAAGAGGTAACCGATATGGAACGCAGCGTAAGAGCAGAAGTGATTGCTTCTACTTTTGACGAGCCTGCTGAAAAGCACGTAAAGGTTTCTGCCATTGCTTTGCAAAAAGCAAAACGCTTGGTAGAGTGCGGACACGATGTGGTGATTCTTTTAGATTCTATTACGCGTTTGGCTCGTGCACACAATACAGTTGCTCCTTCTTCTGGTAAAGTATTATCAGGTGGTGTGGAAGCAAACGCATTGTTGAAACCAAAACAATTCTTTGGTGCTGCTCGTAAAATTGAAAACGGTGGATCACTGACTATACTTGCAACAGCGCTGATTGAAACCGGTTCTAAAATGGACGAAGTAATCTTTGAAGAATTCAAGGGTACTGGTAATATGGAATTACAACTTGATAGAAAATTGGCCAACAAGCGTATCTATCCTGCTATTGACTTGGTTGGTTCTTCTACACGCCGTGACGATTTGTTGTTAGACAAAGAAGTACTTGGCCGCATGAATATTCTGCGTTTGTTCTTAAACGATATGAACGCCGAAGAAGCCATGAACGAATTATTAAAACGCATGCGCGGAACCAAGAGCAACGAAGAGTTCTTGATGAGCATGAACAGATAAATTTAAGTTCCCCAAGTTCCCCTCCCGCTTGCGGGAGGGGTGCCCGAAGGGCGGGGTGGTTAAAAAGAAAACCTCCAGTAAAAACTACTGGAGGTTTTTTTATGCTAATGATCTCTGGTTCACTTATTTCAAATAAGTCTCAAACAATTTCAAAATTCTTTTATACTCATCGGCCCAGCTACTTGGCTCCACAAATCCGTGGTCTTCTACAGGATAAACAGCCATCTCCCAATTCTCTTTTCCTAGTTCAATCAGTCGTTGGTTCAAACGCACTGCGTCTTGAAAATGTACGTTCACATCTACCATTCCATGACAGATCAGCAAATGATTTTTCAAACCACCCGCAAAATTAATGGGCGATGATTTTGCATAAGCAATACTATCATTCACGGGTTCATTCAAAATGTTGGCGGTGTAGCCGTGGTTATAATGCGCCCAATCTGTCACCGGCCTCAAAGCCGCGCCAGCCTTGATTACATTGGGTTGTGTAAACATGGCCATCAGTGTCATAAAGCCACCATAAGATCCGCCATACATACCAATTCTATTGCTATCAATTCCCATGGTTTGTGTTAACCATTTTGCTGCGTCCACTTCATCATCCAAATCTTTTCCACCCATAAAACGGTAGATGCCCGTTCTCCAATCTCTACCATATCCGCTGCTGGCGCGATAGTCAATATCAATCACCGTATAACCTTTGTCGGCTAATAAATTATTAAACATTTGCTCGCGGAAATAACTACTCCATCCATAGTGTACGTTTTGTAAATAACCCGCACCATGAACAAAAATTACGGCTGCACCATTCTTGGTTCCAGGCTTTGGATCATAAACCCTGGTGTAAATGGGTTGACCATCTCTTGCAGTAATTGTTGTGATTTTAGTATCGCGCCATGCGTAAGATTTAAAGGCTTCACTCTGTGCTTTGTTGGTTACTTGCACAGGATTTTTTCCTGGTGCATTTTCTTGAATATATAATTCCCAAGGCTTGTTAATATAAGAGTATCTATATGCAATCCATTTTTCATCTGGCGATAAACTCACTTCATAACCACCATCCATTTGGGTAATCTGTTCTTTTTTAGAACCATCTGTTTTG
>CAIZMD010000720.1 GCA_903933995.1 uncultured Bacteroidota bacterium | reverse complement strand
TTTCATAAACAGTATTTTAAAAACTTATTTTCCTTTTAATTGTGCATAGTCCATAACTAAGTTCAGGTAGGCTTTAACACCAACATCTAACTTGCTATCATCAATATAAAAATCAGGGGTATGGTGCGGTGCTGCTTTTTTAGGATCCATTCCTTTTGGCATACCGCCTAAGAAAAAGAAAAATGCAGGCGCTTTTTGACCATAAAAAGAAAAGTCTTCCGCACCGGTTGTCCAGTCTTGTTCCAACAAATTTCCTTTACCAGTAGCAGCTTCTAAAGAAGGCAACATCATTTTAACCAGGGCTGGATCATTATAAGTAACCAAGGTCTTGGTATCTATCATTACTTCAGCAGTGGCACCTGATGCTTCCGCAATTTTCTTGGCTGTTGTTCTAATTCTTTCGTGTACCTCTTTTTGCATGTTGCCATCCAGTGTTCTAATGGTTCCTTCCATGAATAATTCTTCTGGAATAATATTGGCGCGAACTCCAGAATTAATTCTACCAACGGTGATGACTACCGGAGCCTTGGTTAATTCAGACTGACGGCTCACAATGGTTTGTAATCCGGTAATGATTTGAGTAGCTACTACAATAGGATCAATACCACTCCATGGTTGAGAACCATGAGACTGTTTGCCTTTTACTTTAATGGTAAACCAATCAGAACTAGCCATCACAGATCCTGATTTGTATTTGATGGTTCCAATCTCTGTTTGTGAATTGATATGGATTCCAAAAATGGCATCCACTTTGGGATTGGTCATGACACCTTCTTTGATCATCAAAGGAGCACCGCCTTCCTCATTCTCTGGAGCGCCTTCTTCAGCAGGTTGGAAAACAAAGACCACGGTGCCGGGAATGTCTTTTCTAATCTTACTCATGGCACTGGCTGTGCCAAGCAGAATGGCGGTATGGGTATCATGACCACAAGCGTGCATGACACCTACTTTTTGTCCACCATATTCACTGGTAACGTTTGATTTAAATGGAAGATTGGCTCTTTCAATCACAGGCAAAGCGTCAATATCTGCCCTAAGGGCTACTACTGGACCTGGCTTACCACCTTTTAAAATAGCTACCACACCTGTTTTGGCTACACCCGATTTGATTTCCAAACCAAGACCTTGCAGTTTTTCTACAATGTATTTCATGGTATTGGTTTCCCTATTAGACAGTTCGGGATATTGGTGCAAATGTCTGCGCCAAGCAATAACAGAATCATTGACTTCTTTGGCAGACTGTTCAATTTTAGCGGGTGTGATTTGCGCTCCTGCAAAAAAGGGTAGGGCCAATAGACCCAGAAAAAACTGCTTTCTCATGTATTAGTTTTGATGCTTGAAAGAATGGCTTCAAGTTAGTTAGAAATCCAATTCAACCCTATCAAAAACAATCAAAATCAAGCAATTAGTCCTTTTTATCGGTGTTCACCATAGACCTTTCTCAAGCTATCAGCAATTTCACCCAAAGTACATAGGTTTTCAACTGCTTCAATGACTACGGGCATCAGGTTTTCAGAAGATTGAGCGGTTTGGGAAATTTTTGCCAAAAGTGTATCCACTTTTTGCTGATCTCTTTTGGCGCGAAGCTTTTGCAATTTCTCGGTTTGAATTTGCTGAATGCTATCGTCAATCTTAAAGGAGGGAACCTTATTGGTTTCTGTAACCTGAAATTTGTTTACGCCCACAATAATCTTTTCACCACTTTCAATATTTCGTTGATAGGCATAAGCACTTCTAGCAATTTCATCCTGCATAAAACCTTCTTCAATAGCTGTTACTGCACCACCCATGGCCTCTATTTTTTCCATTAAAGTAGTAGCTTCTTGAATAATATCGGCCGTTAGGCTTTCAACAAAATAACTTCCTGCCAAGGGATCTACAGTATCAGGTGCACCACTTTCAAATGCCACAATTTGCTGGGTGCGCAGGGCAATTCTGGCTGCTTCTTCGGTAGGTAAACTCAATGCCTCATCATAGCCATTG
>CAIZMD010000719.1 GCA_903933995.1 uncultured Bacteroidota bacterium | reverse complement strand
CCATCCAAATCTAACCACTTGGTATTGTTACAGGAATAGGCACAATGTAGTGCTGCAGTGATGCTAATGATACTTTCATCATTACAACCCCAAAATAGATCAATACCTGCATTAGATGCAATACCTGCTATAGCTTTAGCTCCCATGATTCCACCACATTTCATGAGTTTGATATTAAAAGCCCCATAGGGTTGTGGTGCAGCGGATAAATTAATAGCAGATTTTAAATTAATCAATGACTCATCAGCCACTATCATATTTTGTTCTGATGCGGTTAGTGATAACAAAGCGGCTTCTTCTCCTACTTTTAGTGGCTGTTCAATTAATTCTAATTTCAAGTGCTGTGTAGCATGAATAAATTTGCGCAGATTTTCTAAATTATATCCTTGGTTAGCGTCTACCCTAATCAACATGCTATTGCCAAATAGTTCACTAAGTTTGGCAACCCGTTCAATATCTTCATCAACATTCAATCCTGTTTTGATTTTTAGAATTTTGAATCCAAGTTTTTCATATCCCCTAGCTTCTTCTAACATTTCTGCCAAGGGTTTTATGCCAATGGTGATGGAAGTTGGTAAGGCTTGCATGCATTTTCCGTAAAAATCTAAAACGGAAATTCCTTTGTGTTTACAATAAAGGTCGTGCAGCGCAATATCAATAGCAGCAAGGGCTCCAGGTTTATGATCATAATGAGCAGCTGCTTGTGTAATTAAATCTAAAAAGTCTTCAATGTCTTTGCCAATAAAGGTATCAAGATAACCAGTTTGCAATAACTCAAAAGTTTGCTGTGGTGTTTCACCAACTACGTCTTCAAATGGGTTAGCAGCACCAAGACCTGTGATTCCGTTATCTAATGTTATTTCAAGCATTACAATCTCTGTATCTACCATGGTTTTGTAAGCAATGGTATAAGGCTTGGTTAAAGGCAAATGATGCAGACTAACTTGTATTGATTTAATTTTCATCTTAAGATTTGATCAGGTTTTTTAAAACAGGCATCAATTTGCCAACTCCTTCTTGTAAAGGTAATAAAACAGGAATCCCCAATTCCTGTTCCAAAGAAGCTTGGTATTGAAAAGCTTCCTCATTGCTGCAGTGCTCTGTATTAATTGCCACCGAAATCACTTTTGATCCATACATAGCAATCAGCGCTATTTCAGAAGCTACAGAAGGAATTTCCCCCCACTCAGGTAGTTCTTCATAATGCCTTCTCTTTGGTGCTACAACCAATACTACCTGTTTGGCGTTACCTGAAACCAATAATTCTGAACCGCAGGGTCCGCTTGGATTTCTAAGTGCTGATTGCCCCTCTAATAGTATTAGATCTGGTGATGTTTCAATATTACAAGTGATAATAGCGTGTTCTAATTCACCTGAGATAAAATCATTCAAAGTACTATCAAACACAAAGCCATATTGTCCACCTTGCAACCAACCCGTTTGACCCGTATAAATCATTTGGGCATTAATCCCCTCAGTTTCACAAGCCTGTCTAATCAGTCTGCAAGTAGTTCTTTTACCCATGGCACAGTCCATGCCAATCACGGCCAGTATGGGCGTTTTAATCTTGAAAATTTCTCCTGTCCAAAAATGTAGGTCTTTTTTGGCTTTGGGTTTTCTAACGTCAATCAAAGAGACTTTGTATTGATTTGCCAAAGCTTGTATGCTTGGAAGATCAGATAGAAACTCGTGTAACCCATTAACAATTGATATGCCATTTTGAATACAGGTTTCTAAAACGGGTAGAAAATCTGCTGGCAGTTTTCCTCCTACAGTAGCAATCCCAATTATGCAATACTGAATATTATCTATTAGAGCCAATGCTTCTGTAATACTGCCATAAACCGGAATATTTCTATGCTTCCCATCTAAGACTTCTCCAGCATCCTGACCCGCTGATAGCTGGTCAATCACCGCTACCACTTCAAATCTTTCAGATCCACGAATCAATCCATGCGCGGTTTTGGCATCTGAGTGTGTGAGCAATCCATTGGTGAGTACAATGGCTTTGGGTAAATTTTTATTTTTTTCCTCCATATATGTCAAACTCAATATTCAAAATATTTACCTATTGATAAAAACTCCGGGATATTTTTTGGTATGGGCTTGATTCTCATAAACCAATACCCCATTTACCCAAATCTTATGTATCCCTGTAGATAGGGCCTGTGGCGTTTTTACAGAAGCATTATCTTTTACAGTAGCAGGATCAAACAATACCAAATCCGCAAAATATCCTACTGCAATAATGCCCCTATTCTTAATTCCAGTTTGTTCCGCTGCCAAACTGGTCATTTTTTGTATGGCAGTTTCAAGGCTCATGATTTTTTGCTCACGAACATAATGACCAAGCACCCTGGTAAATGAACCAAAACCTCTTGGGTGACCACCATAAGAGCCATCGGAACAAATATTGGTATGTGACCAAGCTAGAATATTCACCACATCTTCATCGGTCATTGACTTTCCCATAATGCCTTCTAGTCCGCTTGCTTCTGGGTGCGCTTTGCCATAAGCAGTTGACTCAGCAATTAATCCCATGATGGTTTGTGCAGCGCTTTCTTTGCGCATGGCGGCAATTTCAGATACTGTTTTGCCAGCATAAGCAGGATTGGCAGCAAACCTGGTGACAATAGATTTATCTGCGTCAAATGTATGGTCCACCGCATACTGTGCACTCTGTGCATTGGTATAGTCTGTTTTTGGAAACAAGACTTTGATGGTGCTTGACCAAAAATCATAAGGGTAACAATCTGCAGTAATATCAATACCTTCTTCTCTAGCTTTTTGTAATTGAGCTAATATTTGAGGTGACTTACCCCAATCATCTTTGAGTGCTAATTTAAAATGCGAAATTTGAACAGGTAGTTTTGCCTGCCGGCCGATGTCTATAATTTCATCAAGTGCGTCTGCTAGCGCCACATCTTCGCTTCTCAAATGACTCATATATCTGCCATTAAAAGCTGCAGCGGTTTTAGCAAGTTCAATCACTTCTTTTCTAGATGAAAAATATGCACCTGCATATTCCAAACCTGTAGATAATCCCAATGAACCTTTGCGCATTTCTTGTTCCAACAAAACTTGCATCTGTTTAATCTCTGCATCAGTAGCGGCCCTACCTAAATTCTTTTCTCCCATCACGGCCTCACGCAAATCAGTATGGCCAGTATAAGTAGCCCAATTCACAGCAATTGGAATTTCTTTTATGCCAGATTGAATACTGTCAATACCATCGCCCGAGCCATCCTGACCTCCAATTATGGTGGTTACACCTTGGTTCAGGTCTGCTAAAGCATCAGGATGTTTTTTTAAAGACCCGCCAACATGACTATGTGTATCAATAAATCCTGGTGCTAATACTTGACCTTTACCATCAATCATGGTTTCACCAGGCAAGACTTTCAATTTTCCTATGGCTTCAATTTGATTACCCTTGATTCTAACGTCGGCATGTCTGGCAGGTAGACCCATACCATCTATCAACTGAACGTTGCGAATAAGGGTAGTGTTATTTTGAGCTTGTAAACTCAAAAATCCAAAAGCCAACACGGAACTAAAAATGATTCTACGCATAACCCCTACAAGATAATTCATTGATTCCTAATTTCTAAAGGCTTCTTTAATAGATTTGTCAAATGGTACATCCATTGGACAATCCCGTTTGGTCTGCATTGAGCGGAAGACAGCAGCGTTTTAATATTGGAGACGAACAGCTCAAATATTTCTCGGCAGATGTGGCTTCTTTTGTGGGATTAAAAAATTGGGACGCTTCAGATCTGCGAGCTTTGGAAGAGCGTCTACCAGCTGGAAGAACCTTTTCCATACCCTTGTCAAAACCAGTAATTATTCCAGATTGTTTTGAAGTGTTGTTTGAAATTCCTTTGTATCAAATGGTTTGTTCTAGTTTAAATAGACAAACATTACCTAACATGCCTTTGCAAAAACTTGGTAAGAAGCATTTACAGCAAATGTTAGACTTAACCGCATTGACCAAGCCAGGGCCGTTTTATGAACATACCATGGATTTTGGAAATTACTATGGTATCATGGATGGCCCTAATTTATTAGCTATGACCGGAGAGCGCATGAAGGCAAAGGGTTTTACAGAAGTCAGTGCCATTTGTACCCAACCAGATCAAATGGGAAAGGGCTTTGCATCTGTCTTATTGCAGCAAGCATGCGAACGCATTTTTGACAAGGGAGAACAACCATTCTTGCATGTGAGACAAGACAATCCATCGGCCTTGCACGTCTATAAAAAATTTGGATTTGAAGTAAGAACCGAAATTTATTACGCTATCTTCAAAAGGAAATAATACAGCATGGACTTTATTACTGTTTTCAGTTTTTCCCAGTGGTTGATGATTTTATTGGCATCCTTTATCATAGGTATGGGAAAAGCTGGATTGAAAGGGGTAGACATGCTGAGTGTAACCTTAATGGCATTTGTGTTTGGAAGTAAATCATCTACTGGAATTGTATTACCACTTTTATGTTTGGCAGATATTGCTGCTGTTGCTTATTATAATCGCCACGCGCAATGGAATCATTTCTGGAAAATTGTACCATGGATGATTGTAGGAATTTTATTGGGCGTGTATTTGGGAAAAGACATGGATGAAACCATGTTTCGGAAAATCATGGCTGTGATTATTATGATTACCATTGTGATTGTATTATTCATGGAGTATAGAAAATCTGATAAAGTACCTAGTCACCCAATGTTTGCTGCAACCACTGGATTGGCTGCTGGATTTACCACCATGTTGGGTAATTTGGCAGGT
>CAIZMD010000718.1 GCA_903933995.1 uncultured Bacteroidota bacterium | reverse complement strand
TGAACAGGAGCATCCAAACTCCAATCAATGGGGTCAATTCCTTCCTTCATCAGTAGTTCATTGGTTCTGCTAAAATGCCTGCAACCATAAAATCCCTTTTCAACGCTAAAAGGAGAGGGGTGGGCTGCTTTTAATACATGGTGCTTGGTCTGGTCTATCAAATCTTGTTTTTCTTGCGCAAAACGCCCCCAGAGCAAAAACACAATCCCTTTTTTCTCATCAGAAATTTTACGAATCACCGCATCGGTGAAAATCATCCAACCAATTTTGGCATGACTAGCTGGTTCATTGGCCCTAACGGTAAGGCTGGCGTTTAATAATAAAACCCCTTGTTCTGCCCAGGGCGATAGGTTACCAGTGGAAGGAATGGGCAGGCCAATATCCATCTTCAATTCTTTGAAAATATTCTGTAAAGAGGGTGGGCAAGCCACTCCTTCTGGCACAGAAAAGCTCAAACCATGGGCTTGACCGGGTCCATGATAGGGATCCTGGCCAATAATCACCACTTTTAATTTGTTGACAGGAGTTTTTTCAAAAGAATGGAAAATAAATTGTCCAGGAGGGTAAACCGTTGCCCCCGTTGCCTTTTCGGTCTTTAAATGAGCCGCAATCTGCAAAAAATAGCCCTTTGTAAACTCCTCTTTTAGCAGTTCTTTCCAACTTTGTTCAATTTTTACCTCCATTGTTTGAATTGCTTTTGGCTGCAAACTAATTAAAATTTATTTTTGCGACCCTTCAGGTCAGGAAGCCTAGCTTTCTAACCCGAAAAAGTCCATAAAACAACAACATGGACCGGTAGCTCAGCTGGATAGAGCAGCTGCCTTCTAAGCAGCAGGCCATTGGTTCGAATCCAATCCGGTTCACAAAAACCCGACGATAGTCGGGTTTTTTATTTACTGAAGCGAAGTAAAAAGCGAAGCGCATTTACGGGAGCTGAAGTAAATAAAAAACCAGCCGCTGACAAGCGGCGAGGGTTTTTGGGTAAGGACGCTCGGCATGGCTCAGCGTAGCTAATCCAATCAAAGAAACATCTCCTTGGGGCCAAAACTTCCAAACAATGCAGATCATAAAACATCTCCACAAAGTCAAAACATCCACCCCAAACCCTCCGCACCAGTAAACCGCTGCCAAGCGGTTCAAAGAAACACCTCCTTGGGTTCAAAACATCCAAACTTTGCAGTTCATAAAACATCTCCACAGAGTCAAAACATCCAAACATAACCCTCCGCACCAGTAAACCGCTATCAGCGGTTCAAGAAACATCTCCTTGGGTTCAAAACATCCAAACAAAGAAATTCAAAGAAACATCTCCTTGGGACAAAACACCCCATCCTAATTCCTCCTTCTAAATCCCCCTTACTCTTAGATATCTTATATTAATTATTCATCACCCGAAATATTTTCCCTAATTTTTCGTTTTCCCAGAATATTCAGGTTTTTTTAATGTTTGTTTGATGCCACAGTCTATACACGAATTATTTGAGCAATTGATGTTACAATGGCCGGATCTTCCCGCCATTGAATATCATGACCATTCAATTACCTATCAGGAATTAAATCAACGCGCCAATCAATTAGCTTTTGATATTATCAAAATGGCCCCTGATAAAGCCATTATTGGAATTAGTACATCGCGCAGCATAGAGATGGTTATAGGCATGTTGGCCATTCTAAAATCGGGCAAAGCCTATTTACCGCTAAATCCTACCTATCCCAACGCAAGATTGGTAGAATTAAAAGAAAATGCCCAGTTAGCATTTGTATTGTGTGACCAAACAGAAGACCAGTTTTTTAAGAACCTGGACCTGGTTCCAATAAATTATCAATCTGTCAATAACCAAGAGGTCAACAATCACTCATTTCCTTTTTTTGAAGAGAGGGCTTATGTGCTCTATACTTCGGGAAGTACAGGAAAACCAAAGGGGGTTTGTCTAGGGCATGCGGCATTAATAAATTTGATTCAGTGGCAATCTACCAATAGCAATGCGGGAATAGGAACTCGTACCCTGCAATTTGCCCCACTTACTTTTGACGCTTCTTTTGAAGATGTTTTTTCTACACTCATCACAGGTGGAACCATTGTATTAATAGATGAACAATGGTTAATTGAGCCCGAGAAATTATTGCGTTTTATAGATCAACAAAAAATCAATCGCATATTTCTTCCTTTTGTGGCCTTGCAGTTTTTAACGGATACTGCTATTGCCCAACAAATTTATCCGCAAAGTCTGCAATATGTGATGACGGCAGGAGAGCAGCTGAAAATAACGCCTCAATTGGTGCGCTTTTTTTCCATGCTACCCAATGCCATATTGTTCAACCAATATGGTCCAACAGAAACACATGTGTGTACCTGTTTGAGACTTGACGGTGATGCGCAACGCTGGCCCGCTTTGCCAAATATTGGTAAGCCCTTGCCCAATACACAAATTCATATTGTAGATGAATCTGCCAATGAATTGCCTGCAGGTGAAATAGGGGAACTTTGGGTTTCTGGTATTTGCTTAGCCAATGGTTATTTGAACAATCCAGACTTAACCAATGAGAAATTTATTGATTGGAAAGATGCCAAAGCTGAGGTTAGGAGAATTTATAAAACGGGTGATTTAGCCAAATACTTACCCGATGGGAATATTGAATTTCTTGGTAGAAAAGATGACCAAGTAAAAATTGCAGGTCATAGAATTGAACCTGCAGAACTAGAATTGATTCTAACAAAACAACATGGCGTTAGTCAGGCCGTGGTTCTAGCCCAAGATCAGAAAAATGGTTTAAAAAGATTGGTGGCTTATTTAATAGTCAATCCACAACAAGTAACTCAAGAATCTATCAGGTTGGCATTGAAAAAAATCTTGCCGGCTTATATGATTCCAGCGGTCTTTGTGTTTTTAGAGGAGTTTCCCAAAACCAGTAGTGGCAAAGTAGATAGAAAGGCATTACCCGTTCCTGATAGAAGAAGACCTGAATTAGCACAATTGTTTAAAGCGCCACAAACCGCCATTGAAAAAAATATGGCTACTCTTTGGTCTGATTTATTGCAATGGGATACAATTGGGGTGCAGGATCATTTTTTTGAATTAGGTGGTAGTTCCTTGCTAGCCATTAATTGTATTGTTCGATTAAAAAATGAATACCAGATAAATCTTCCCATTACCGTTTTATACCAATATCCCACCATTGAAGGATTGGTGAATTGGTTGGAACAAGGAGATCAAACAGAACAGTTGGTTGATCCAATGGAAACAATTGAATCACATAAAGAAGACATTGCCATCATTGCCATGTCTGGAAGATTTCCCGGGGCGGATACCATTGAATCCTATTGGAGTTTATTAAAAGAGGGTAGGGAGACCATCCATTTTTTCAAACAAGAAGAATTAGATGCTAGTATTCCCGAAGAACTAAAACAAGATCCAGATTATGTTGCAGCAAGAGGTGTGATCAATCATGCTTCAGATTTTGATGCTGCATTTTTTCAAATTCAACCCAAGCAAGCATTACTTACTGATCCGCAACAAAGGGTTTTTCTAGAATTGGCTTGGGAGGTTTTAGAAAAATCTGGTTATCTACCAGCTCATTTTTCTGGAAGGATTGGTGTCTTTGGTGGAACAGGAAACAATACCTATTACCAGGAAAACATTTTGCCTAATAAAACCTTGGTGCAACAAGCAGGAGCTTTTCAAGTAATGACCTATAATGAAAAGGACTATGTTGCTACAAGGGCGGCTTTTGTCTTGAATTTAAATGGTCCTGCAGTCAGTGTTCATACGGCATGTTCTACTTCATTATTAGCCATCGCGCAAGCAGTAGAATCTATTAGAAATGGACAGTGTGAAATGGCTATTGCTGGAGGTGTTGCTATTACATCGCCTATTCAAAGTGGACATTTGTACCAAGAAGGTGGCATTTATAGTAAGGATGGTCATACCAGAACATTTGACAACCAAGCAACGGGTACCGTCTTTAGTGATGGAGCTGGAATGGTTTTATTAAAACCCAAATCGGCCGCTTTGCGCGATGGCGATACCATCTATGCTTTGATTAAAGGAGCAGGGATTAACAACGATGGTGCTGGTAAGGGAGGCTTTACAGCGCCTTCTTCAAATGGTCAATCCAAAGCAATTCAAATGGCCATGCAACAAGCAGGTGTATTACCTTCTCAAATTAGTTATGTTGAAGCACATGGTACGGCTACCCCACTTGGTGACCCCATTGAACTAGCAGGGTTGAATCAAGCATTTGCATCAGTGCAAGAAAAACAAATAATTGCCATTGGTTCTGTAAAAAGTAATATTGGCCATTTAACAGCAGCATCTGGTGTAGCAGGTTTAATCAAAACTGTTCTAGCATTGCACTATAAGCAATTGCCTGCTTCTATTAATTGTACCAATCCCAATCATTATTTTGACTTTGCGAATAGTCCATTTTACATCAATACGGCACTGCGTAATTGGGATGAACCAAAGGAAAGATTAGCTGGAGTAAGTTCATTTGGTGTGGGTGGAACCAATGTTCACTTGGTATTGGCTTCTCATGAAAATAAGGAGTTAATCCCTGTCATTTCAAAGCCATGGCAGTTAGTTACTATTTCTGCAAAATCACCTGAAAGCCTTTCTGGATATGCCCTTAAACTAAAGGAATGGTTGGGGAATAATGCGGCTGTTTCATTGGCTGATATGGCTTATACATTGGCTAGTACTAGGGAGTCATTTCATCATCGTAGGTGTTACCTAGCTAATGATGCCGAAGACCTTTTACAGCAATTAAATACGGGACATGCAGGGAATCAATTTCATCTAAATGAGCAACCTGATAAATTGGCCTTTTTGTTTCCTGGTCAAGGTGCTCAATATGTTCAAATGGGTAAGGGACTCTATGAAACAGAACCTGTTTTTAAAGAAGCCATTGATCATTGTGCCAAGATCTTGCAACCCTATTTGAATCTTGATATTCGAACTATCTTATATGCTGATGAAAATGAACCTGCATCATTAGAATTGATTCACTTAACCAACTATGCCCAACCCTGTATTTTTATAGTGGAATATGCTTTGGCTCAATTATGGAATGCTTGGGGAATAAAACCTACGCATTTATTAGGGCATAGCATTGGAGAATACGTAGCAGCCCATCTTGCAGGTGTTTTTGATTTGGAAGAAGCATTAATGCTAATTGCTAAACGTGGTGCCTTAATGGGCGCATTGCCTAAGGGAAGTATGTTGGCAGTTAAAGCTAAATGGGAGACTATTCAAGATCAACTGCCAACGGATTGTTCTTTAGCCGTGATCAATAGCCCAGGATCCTTGGTGATTGCCGGTCCATTGGAGTCAATTCATGGTTTGGCATTGACACTGGGTAAATTGGAGATTGCAAATACTGTTTTAAAAACCTCACATGCATTTCATTCTTCCATGATGAAACCCATGTTGGCAGATTTTGGTCAGGCACTTGAAAAAGTAGTTTTTAAACCAGCTTCTCTACCCATTATTTCTACCCTTACTGGAAAATTAATTGAGGCAGACCAAATGAGTCAGCCCAATTATTGGCTTAAGCAAATCACAGATACCGTTCTTTTTGCTCCGGCTATTGAAACCCTATTGGACCAAGGCATTGGACTTGGTATTGAAATTGGACCAGGGAATGTAACAAGCAAACTCTTGATGCAACAGCGTCAGGGAAAGGTTGTTTTTTGTGCTAGTGGTTTAGAGCATACAACTAACAAATCAGATAGAGCCCATCTGTTGCAACTATTGGGACAAATTTGGCTGCGAGGTTATCAGCCTAATTGGGACTGTGTATATGATGCCAAGGACCGGCTTAAATTAGACTTACCAACTTATGCGTTTGACAGGAAACGGTTTTGGTTAGATCCTGTTGTGACCAATGCTATCTCAATAACAGGTATTGATCTTACTCTTGCTACAACCATCTTGCCTACTGAATCAGATCAGACAGTTTCAACTGCAGAGGATTTATTGGGACAAATAAAAACATTGCTGGAACAAGCTTCTGGATTGGATCTTTCAGCAGCTAATGAAACGCATAGTTTGTTAGAACTGGGTTTTGATTCCTTGTTATTAACACAGGTGGCCATTAATTTAAAAAAAGCATTTGGCGTACCAATTAGTTTTAGACAATTGAATGAAGACTTTGTTTCATTGGGTGCATTAACAAACTATATAGCAGCACAAAAAACGGGAACTGTCAATCCTATTGTATCAGCTAAGCCCAATCAGGAAATTTCATTTGCTGGGCTAACTGTTGAAGAACAAGCAGAATTAAAAAAACCATTTGGGGCTAGTGCCAATATTGAAAAACAAAGAACTAGTCAGCTCAGTCAAACACAGGAAACGTTTTTGCAAGAACTGATTATTAGCTATACTGGTAAAACCAATAATAGTAAAAATTATACGGGTGAGTTTAGAGACTGTATGGCTGACCCTAGGGTGGTCTCTGGATTTAAGCCACTAACCAAAGAAATTGTTTATCCCATTGTAGTCAATAAATCAAAAGGTGCTAGACTTTGGGATATTGATGGCAACGAATACATTGATGCTTTAAATGGGTTTGGTAGTAACCTATTAGGATACCAACCAGATTTTATTACAAAGGCTTTAAAACAACAAATTGACGCGGGTTATGAAGTTGGCCCCCAACACCAATTAGCGGGAGAGGTTTGTAAACTAATTGGAGCTTTTACTGGATTTGAAAGAACTGCATTGTGTAATACAGGATCTGAAGCCGTTTTGGGTGCTATGCGTATAGCTAGAACGGTAACTGGAAGGTCATTGATTGTTGCTTTCTCGGGTTCTTATCATGGAATTATTGACGAAGTCATTGTTAGAGGTGCAAGTAATGGCAAAACCTATCCTGCCGCAGCAGGGATCATGCCTGAAGCGGTTCAAAACATGCTGATTCTTGAATATGGTACGGAAGAGAGTTTGAGAATTATTGAAGAAAGAGGAGCAGAATTAGCTGCCGTATTGGTAGAACCTGTACAAAGTAGGAGGTTGGAGTTTCAACCCGTAGCATTTTTAAAAGCCTTAAGAGTCATTACTGCTAATACTGGAACTGCTTTAATCTTTGATGAGGTAATTACTGGATTCAGGGTGCATCCTGCTGGGGCTCAAGGTCTATTTGGTATTCAAGCCGATGTAGGAACCTATGGTAAAGTAATTGCTGGTGGATTACCGATTGGTGTGATTTCAGGGAAAAAAGAATGGATGGATGCGCTTGATGGAGGTACATGGCAATATGGTGATGTATCCATACCTCAAGTTGGCGTTACCTACTTTGCCGGAACTTTTGTTAGACATCCTTTGGCACTTGCTAGTACCAAGGCCAGTTTGGATTTTATGTTGCAAGAAGGGCACGCGCTTCAAATTGGTTTAACTGAAAAAACGAATAGGTTATCGGACGCTTTTAATCAGATTTGTAAAAGCAAACAGATTCCAGTATATATTGCTCATTTTGGCTCTGTTTGGAAAATAAAATATCGAGAACCCATTGCTTATAGTGAACTACTGTTCACGATCATGCGTGAAAATGGAATTCATATTTGGGATGGATTTCCTTGCTTTATTACTTTGGCTCACACTGAGGAAGATATTGATAGAATGATTGCTGTTTTTGACACAGCCGTCAACAGAATGGTAGATGCTGGTTTCTTTGTACCTGATGAACAATCCAGCGAACTGGATATGGAAGTTTCTAAGTGGGAATATCCTCCATTTTCAGGTGCCATTTTGGGTAGGGATGAAGAAGGAAACCCCATTTGGATCAATCCCGAAAAGCAGCTTCAATTATCTTATGAAGGTCCCAGTATAGAAACAGTATTTCCTGTAACCGAATCTCAAAAAGAAATCTGGTTGAGCTGTTTTATTGGAGGAGAAGACGCCAATAGGGCATATAATGAATCTGTTTCTTTAAAATTAGAAGGGCAACCCAATTTTGAGTTTCTTAAACAGGCATTGATAGAACTTGTTAACAGACACGAAGCCTTAAGAGCTGCATTTAGTCCAGATGGTAAATTGATGATTGTGTTTAAGGAATTGGAGTTAAACTTAAATATTCAAGATTTAAGACAACTGGCATTTAATAGGCAGCAAGATGTATTAACGGAGTTTGCCAGAACCGATGCTCGTAAATCATTTGACTTATTAAATGGCCCTTTGTGTAGGTTCGCCGTTTTCCAACTTTCAGATCAAGCCTATTATATTACCCTAACTGTGCATCATATTGTAGGCGATGGCTGGTCTTTAGGTGTTCTTCTGCAAGACTTGGGAAGAATCTATTCTGGGTTAGCACAAAAAGGATTTTTCTTATTAGATAAAGTAGTTGGATATAAAGAATTTGCTAGCAAACAAAAAGAAATTCAGCATAGCAAAGAGTATCAACAAACAGAAGCATATTGGTTGGGTAAATATGAAAATGATATTCCTGCAATTAATCTTCAAACGGATTTTGCTAGGCCACCTGTTAGAACTTTCCAAAGTCAAAGAAATGATTATCTACTAGATCAAACATTGGTCATAAAGCTCAAACAATTGGGTGCTTCAGCTGGATGTAGTTTTGTCACAACACTGCTTTGTGCATTTGAAGTATTCTTACAAAAGACTAGTAAACAGGATCAAATAATCATTGGTCTTCCATCGGCAGGACAACCTGTTTTGGGGATGCTTGAATTAGTTGGTCATTGTGTGAACTTATTGCCCATTAGAAGTAAGTATTTACCAGATGCAAGTTTTGTTGAATACTTAAAGTCAAGAAAATCCCTTCTTTTAGATGATCTTGATCATCAGCAACTAACATTTGGGTCTTTATTGAAAAAATTACCCATTTCAAGAGATGCTTCCTTAGTCCCAATGGTTCCAGTTGTGTTCAATATAGATCTTGGTATGGACAAAGGGGTTCATTTTCACGAATTACAATATGAATTAGTCTATCATCCAAGAGCTTTTGAAAATTTTGAATTGTTTCTGAATGCCAATGGCAATGAAGATAAATTGGTGTTAGAATGGTCTTATAATACAAGATTGTTTAAGTCAACTACCATTGCAAAAATGATGGCGGATTTTGAACAAATGTTGTTGAATATCGTAGCTAATCAGGATGGAAAATTAGCCCAAGTTCCAATAGGGCAAAAGATTGATTTTAAAGAACAATTGCTAAAAAGGAATCCTGCCCCAACAAATTTCCCAAGCCAAAAAACACTGGTTCAATTATTTGAGGAGCAGGTAGAAAAAAATGCCCAAAGCATTGCTTTTGAACAAAATGGTAGAATAGTCACTTATCAAGACCTGAATAGTAGTGCCAATCAGATGGCGTCCTATTTGTCAAGCTTGGGTGTTAAAGAGCATGATTTGGTGGCTGTTGTCATGGATAGGTCAGATAAAATGATTATTGCGCTATTGGCAATACTAAAATTAGGAGCGGCCTACTTACCCATAGATGCTAATTATCCAATGGGAAGGGTCAGATTCATGTTGGAAGATGCTTCAGTCAAATGTTTGCTGGTTTCAAATAGCTTTAAAACACAGTTTGTTGATGTGCCCCATGTGATTTGGATTGACAGCATTTGGGATTTATTAGAAAATCATTCAGTAGCAAATCCAGACTTGGTTGCAAAAGCCAATAGTTTGGCTTATGTTCTTTATACATCTGGTTCTACAGGCAACCCAAAAGGAGTAGGAGTAGGACATAGAAATTTAGTCAATTTATTTACAGGTCTAATTAAAACGCCTGGTATAAATAAAAGAGATAGGTTTTTAGCTATCACAACCATTGCATTTGATATATCTGCCATGGAATTGTTTTTGCCTTTAATGGCAGGCGCTACCTTGGTTTTAGCTGATTCCAATACCTCTAAAGACGGAAGATTGCTATTAGAAATCATGCAATCAGCCAATATTAGCATCATGTTTGCAACACCTGCAACTTGGTTGATGATCTTAGAAGCTGGATGGGAATCGCCACTTCCTTTAAAGGCTTTAACTGGAGGTGAAGCATTGCCTGGTGACTTGGCAGATAAACTCTTGATAAAAGCTAAGGAGTTGTGGAATATGTATGGTCCAACGGAAACCACCATTCTATCTACCCAAAAGCAAATCAGAGAAATAAATGAATTAATTACTATAGGTAAACCAGTAAATAATACCGAGGTATATATTCTGGATGAATCGGGCGCCTTGGTTCATGATGGTTTAATTGGAGAAATATTTATTGCAGGGGAGGGATTGGCAAGGGGATATTGGAACAATCCTGAGTTAACCAATCAAAGGTTTATCAACAATCCTTTCTCCAAACAATACAAACTAATGTATAAAACTGGAGACTTGGGAATGTACCTAGAATCTGGAGAAATTTTATATATGGGTAGGTCTGATAATCAAGTCAAGATTAGAGGATTGAGAATAGAATTGGGTGAAATTGAATTTCAATTAAGAAAATTAGAGGGAGTAAAAGACGCCATTGTAATATCTAGGGATGGTTTATTAATTGCCTATGTAGTTCCAGACTTGTATGAGCAAGACAAGCAATTTGATCAACAGTGGCAACAAGATTTAAAATATGTCTTGCCTGGATATATGATTCCAAGTGAAATGCTGGTAATCAAACAAATGCCTCTTACACCCAATGGGAAAATTGATAGAAATGCATTACCCATTGTTGTAAAAAAACATTCTGGTAAATATTTGGCTCCAAGGTCAACAATGGAGAATATTATTGCAAATATTTGGGCAAGTATCTTGTCAAAACAAAAAGTTGGTATTCGTGATGATTTCTTTGAAATGGGAGGACATTCCAATTTAGCGGTTCTAGCCATGATTCGGTTAGAAAAAGAAACTGGGATTAGGCTTCCGGTAGCTGCCATATTCCAATCTCCAACTGTTGAAGAATTGTCAAAATTGGCATTGAATCAAGGTAATGGGCAATTATTGGGAGTAGCCGATAACGCAGCAATTGTACCCTTAAAACCATTTGGGAATAAGCCTCCATTAATGATTGTACATGGCTTTAATATGAGTGTACTCATGTTTATGCCAATTGCTAGGCAACTGGACCACATGCAACCCGTTTATGGCATACAGCCAAAAGGGTTACATAAATTGGAATCGCCATTAATGACCATAGAAGATATTGCAAATGAATATATTCAGGAGATGTTGGAAAAAGTGCCAAGCGATTCGTATGCTTTAGCGGGTTATTCTTTTGGAGGATTTGTGGCCTTTGAAATGGCCAAGCAATTAAGGTCTATGGGTATTAAAGTTACCATGTTGGCTATGTTTGATTGCAATGCGGAAACTGGATATTTTAGAGAAACCAGTATGCAGAAATTGGTCAGAAAAAGTTATCGCCAATTCCCGAAATTTGAATTCATTTTTAAATCATTTTTAAGAGACCCTAAAGAGACTTTATCCTACCAGCTATTCTTTTTAAGAAGCAAATGGAAAAGTATATTTAGATTAAATGAATCAGCAAGTCAAGAAGAACAGGAAGAGACATTATTAGATATTAGATATGAATACGCTCTAAAAAATTATCATTTGAATTTATCAGCAAATGATATTGATTTGTTTAGAGTAAAAAAACGGTTGTATTTTGTACCTGATCAGGAGTTTTTGGGTTGGCGTGAGAATACCATGCGTGATGTCTTTATTCACGAAGTGCCCGGTGATCACAAAACATTCCTGATTTCTCCTAATCATATTGATTTTGCAAAAGTTTTGCAATCAGTATTGAAAAGAAGACAACAGGTATAATTAGTGTTTCATGTCAAGTATAATTTGTAAATCTTTAGAGAATCTGCAATGGAATTTAGCGGATCAGGAATCCGTAGATTTTGAATCACAGATTCGAATTCATAGAATTTATATTCCCCAATACTTGGGTTCAATTCCATCCCTTTTTGAACTCTTAGATACAGCGGAACAAAAGCGTGCCAACAGCTATCATCAACTAAAAGACAGTCAAAGATTTATTATTGCAAGAAGTATCTTGAAAATACTAGTAAGCCAGTATTTAAATTGTCAAGCAAAGGATGTATGCATAAAAGTGGGAACCAATAAGAAGCCATACATTTTCACTAATTCATCTATTTCATTAGAATACAATATTTCACACTCCGGTAATTGGATAGTAGTGGCTTTTGCAAATGAGGCCATTGGGGTAGACGTAGAACAGATACAGGCTTCATTCAATTTTGAATCATTATTGACCGCTTGTTTTAGCAATACGGAACAAACCTATATTCAAAACAATACCAATTCCAGAGAATTGTTTTATAGATTATGGACAAGGAAGGAATCTTTTGTTAAAGCAACTTCAAAGGGTTTGGATGATAGTTTGTCTCAATTAACCTGCCTGGATGGAAAATGGGCTTTATTCAATCAACCCAGTATAGAACAGGATTGGGAAAATTGTAGTTTTACACTAGATGAAGATCATGTTGCAAGTATTTGTTTTAAAGCAGGTAAAAAAAATATCCTGTTCTTGGAACAGGATATAGCAAACTGACAAACATTCGAAGTCTATTTAATCTTGCACTGAGCAAGGGCAATCTCTTCCATTAGGTCATTATAGCCAACTACCAAACCTTGTATTTTTACTTTATCTCCTGGTTTTAGCATTTTAACTTTTTCAGTATCACTACTGTCTATATTACAAGCAATATTATTAAGTGTAACGGTAACTCCTGAAACAGTTGTAACACTACCTTCTAATAGAACTGCTTGATTAATGTAAGTGGTATTTGCTGTAACTGCATTGTCCTTAAACGCTTTTGAAAAATCATCGGCTGTCATTTCAAATTTGGCTTTTTCAGATGCTGCATCTCTGTGTTTAACCGAAGAAGTCATTGCCATTCCCAGATCTACAATCATTTGTGTTGCTTTTTCTTGGTTAAAGGCAAACCAAATTCCAACTGCAACAATAACAACAGCAATTCCAATTAAGATTTTCTTTTTCATCGTATACTTTGTTTAGGTTATGAATTATTCAATGTAGCAACATAGATAATTCATTGTTGCAACGTTGATTTTGTGGGTGAACAAGTCATTTCTAATTGACTTAATTAATTAAGGACAAAGTTTTAAAAACTAATCTTAAGAAATCATGACATAGAACATTCTAATTCATGATTTAAATCATAATTACAACTGTCTTCTGTCATTCTATTGTCATTTGGGTCAGGATAATTTTACCATTAAATAGGAAGGGAAAATAACCATCCATTATTTCCTAGTCCTAAATATCCTATTCCTCAAAAAAATTAAGTGTATGAAAAAAACGGTTTCCAACCCAAAAGGTCTCATCAGCCTGATTTGTCTGTTGTTGTTTTCATTGTTATTAATACAGTGTAAAAAAGATGGAACCAATGCTTCGGGTATTTCTCGCGCACTGGTGAATGCACCTGATTCTACTTTATTCTCCCCATTTTATGATTCAACAGTAGTGCCTTATGCTGACACTAAACCGAGTGTTAATGATATTGTTGTTACAAAAAGTGTGAGAAGTATTATTAGAAACAACTGTGTCTCTGCTGGATGTCATGGTGGTGGTGGCGTAAAACCATATCTAGATTCTTATGAAAGTGTGATGACAATGGTAACCCCTGGTAACCCCGAAGCAAGTGAGTTGTTTCAATTGGTAACTACCAGTGACTTGAATAAGGCTATGCCTCCCGTTAACTATGGTGTTGACTTAACCGTTTCAGAAAAAAATATTATCTACAATTGGATTAAAAACGGAGCCAAACCCAATCCCGGTATTGAAGATTACAGACCTGCTGCAATTGCCTTAATTGGTATTGGATGCTCTTCCGGTAACTGTCATAATCAAGCAACAGCTAGTGGTGCTTGGGCTAGAAAAGGTTTATTGGGTGCTTTAACTTCTGCGGATAGTTCAACTTTTGTTTTTACAAATCTTACTTCTGGAGCTGTTACCACTTATAGTCAATTGAAAAATCCCAAATTGACTTCTGTTTGGACAGCCTATAAAGACAGTGTAAAAAAATTCTATACGGATACTTTGGCAAATGCCAGTTTTAGACCTTATAAAACCTTTGCATTGCCTATTTCATTCTCAAGTACTCGTGGACCGTTGAATACCTATGATGACATATTAATGGATGTCATGTATCCAAAATCTACTAGGTCAAACACAACTGTACAATTTACAGATGGTAATGGAAAAAAGTATTATGCAAAAGGTGATCCTTTAACAGCAACTAGTTCCATGCTATCAAGAGTAGATTCTACTTTATTATTGGCAAGTCCAAGAACCAAAATATTTGCAACCAAACACCAAGGTGATATGGCTTACGCCGATGGTGGTTTAAAATCATCCGAAGTTGCCATTATTAAGGGTTGGTATTTTGGAGATCCTAATATTCCTGCAGTATGGAAATTCGGTACTGACGGTACAGGTATTTTCAAATACAGTATTTCAGGTAAAATCATCACAAAATAATCCTAACCAGAAAAATACATTTTATGAAGAAATTATTCATCTATCTGGGAGTGATTGGCGGTATCCTGCTTTTCTTCTCATGCTATAATAATAAAAAAGACGTTACCAAACCAACAGCTGATGCTTTGGCAAGTATCTCTTTCCGCGACGACATTGTTCCTATTATGATATCAGGAGCCTGTGGTTGCCACAACAATGGTAAATATTCAAACGCGGTTCAATTCTCTTATAAAGACACTATTTGGTATGGTGCCATACAATCAAGGTCTACTGTGTTAAATAATATGGCCCTTGGTAAGGATCACCCTGGTGAAGGAGGTATTTATTTTACCTCTTCTCAAGCAGAATTGGTGAAATTATGGGTTAAACAAGGTGCTAAGGATAATTATGTTCCACCACCAGTAACTGGCCCAGTTACCTATACTACCAACATTGTGCCTCTTTATAAAACAGATTGTAAAGGAAGTGCCTGTCATGGTGGTCTTGGGCCAAACTTAGACTATGCTAAAATGGTTGCTATAAAAGATGATTTGAGTAAAATCATGAGTAGTGGTGGCGCTAGTGGCCACAAGGGTGGAGCCCTTAGCCTAAGCGGAACAACTACTGCTAACTTTCTTGCATGGATTGCTCAAGGCATGCCTCAATAATTTAAACCCACTTTTAAATAGATAAAACCACAAAAATGAAAAAGATCACACTATTAGTTACTTTATTATTTATTATTCTTTCTAACATAGTTGTTGCACAGACTTATAAAACTAGGGACGCCAATATTTTCTTTAATCCTAATAAAGATCAGAGCCATAAAGATTATGCTTCTGTAAGTAAAGAAGGTACCGCCGTTCTCAAAGTTGAAACTAATGAAGTGGCATTGTTGGTTCCTATGAAAACCTTCCATTTTAACAATGCATTGTTAGAAGAGCATTTCAATGAGAATTATTTGCATACCAATAAATTTCCCAATGCAACATTTAAAGGAAAATTGATTGGATTCAAT
>CAIZMD010000717.1 GCA_903933995.1 uncultured Bacteroidota bacterium | reverse complement strand
GCATTCATGCCCAAGAACTGGTACTGCAAACTATTTAAACTATCGCTTTGGTAATAGGTTTTCCAATTGGCTGGAACCTCCTGCCCTTTGATAAAGGCCTCATGCGCTTGAAAGAAAATGGGAATAAAGGCATCGTCTAACTTTAGAATAAAATTGCTTGCAAACTGATCCTTGGTCTTGGCGAATTCATTGGTGATGAGTACGGTTTGTCTATAAAGGCCAGCAAAATGTCTAGAGATGGTTCGGCTCTTTTCAATAGACAATAGACTGTCTAAATAGGTTTGATTGAACTGATTTGGCCCTTGTTGGTTTGTTGCATCCTGTGACCACAGGTTCCATGGCAAAAACAAAAAGAAAATCAAATAAGTTCTCAGGGGCATCTTGCAATTTAGCAAAAGCAGCGCAATAAAAAAGCCGCCCCAATTGCGTTGGAGCGGCTATATCCATTAGACTAAGCTTAATTATAGTTGAGAAATTCTCAAACCAACTTTGGCATAGTTTGTACTTGCTTTGATACTTGCATTGTCTACCAATTGCAATACTAGGTCTCTAGCAGTAGTAGAAGACACACCAGGATTCAAAATAGTAATGGTAATAGTACCAAAACTACTGTTGGCTGGAATGGTTCCTTTACCAGTAATAGCAGTATAGTGTGTTCCAGCAGTTGCTGTACTTTCACTGGCTACAACAAAGTCAAAATCAGTAGCAGTTGACTTTTGAGCACCTACCAAGTTCACACGCAAGGTTACAGTTCCAGTAGCTCTAGTGATGCTTGGCTGGCTTGTTCCTGTTGCTGCATTAAGTGTTGGCACCCTAGTCATCATTGGATAAGTAAGACCAACTGCATTAGCATTCCAAGAAGCGGCATCAAATTCAACCACTGAACCTGTAAATACAGTGAGTTCATTCTTAACGCAACCCGTTAGGAATAAGATGCACAACAATATGGAGGATGTGAGTATTTTTTTCATGTTTCTATTTTTTAATATCCAGCATTTTGTTTCAAATTCGGGTTACCATCAATATCGCCCTGAGGTAAAGCAGGAAGGATACGAGTATCAGTAAAGGCAACATTATTATAATGTGGTGCTTTTACCAAATCCCTACCCAAACGCTTTAAGTCAAAGAAGCGGTGACCTTCAAAAGCAAATTCAATTCTGCGCTGACGCAAAATCTCTTCAAGCAATTGAGGCTGAGTCATAGCATTATCAGCAGTTTCCTGAGCTGAACCAGTATAGTCTGTATATCTTCTAGCTTTAAGTGCTTTTAAATCTGACAAGGCACCAGCCAAATTTAATACTGCAGAACCTGCAGTAGCTTGCGCTTCAGCACGATTTAAAATAGCTTCTGAGATACGTAATACTGGAACATTGTCCAAATTGATGGTACCATTTTTTCCTAAAAACTTAGTACACTCAACTTTAATATTACCACGTCCAGCAGTTCCTGGCTCAAACATTAAATTTCTAACGTCAGTACTTCTTGATGCAATAGTTGCTGGATTTGCAAATACAGTAGTAGTATTACCACCAGTCAAAATAATTCCTAAGTCATTCAGCATGGTAATGGTTGGTACAACGTCTCCAAAACCACCTGTTGCAGCCTGGTTACCAGGAGTTACCAAAGTTGTATAAGATGTTTGCAATGATTCATTTACACCTATATTCTCTGCTGGTGTAGTATAACGCACTTGAAACAAAGTTTCAGTATGCGTTTCTGCTCTCCATTGAGCTACATAGTTAGCTGAAGTAGCCAATTTGCTACTTGCCAAAGTAATCACTGCATCAGACCATTTCTTAGACTCTGTGTAATCTTTGCTATACAAATACACACGAGACAATAGTGCTTGAGCAGATCGG
>CAIZMD010000716.1 GCA_903933995.1 uncultured Bacteroidota bacterium | reverse complement strand
GGAATACCTGTTCTTGGGAATTTATCAAAGACCTTGGTTCTAAAAGACTTATAGCCAGTTTCCCTTCCTTCCCAAAAAGGAGAGTTAGTACTCAATGCATATACGTGGGGTAGGAAATATCGGGCTGTATTGGCAATATGGATGGCCATTTTTCGGTCTTCCATACCAACGTGTACATGGAGTCCAAAAATGAGATTGCTTCTTGCAGCCTCCTGTAATTCATTCACAATTTGATTGTACCTAACATGGTCCGTAATCAATTGACTTTCCCAATGACTAAAAGGATGTGTTCCTGAAGCACCCATCCAAAAACCAAGACTGCCTGCAATTTCTGAAATGGTTCCCCTAAGTGTGGCAACGTCTTTAAAAGCTTCGTCAATATCTTGGCAGATATCGGTACCTACTTCTACCACAGCTTGGTGCATTTCGGCTTTTACTTTATCCTTTAAAAGCTTTTGCCCTTCTATCACAATTTTTTGCTCGTGACTGGCCAATTCCTTGGTATTGGGATCCAACACCATGTATTCTTCTTCCACCCCTAAGGTGAATTGTTTGTAATTCAGATTACCCATTTGACCTCCTTATTCTTGTACAAATTTTGATCAGTTTCATAGATATGATTAAGGGTAGAGACTTAATTTAGAAGCCCCTCTCTTAATATATTCACCCCAAGTAAGGTTGTCTTGACCTGGTTGTTGGGCCTGTGCTTTTTCAATGGCATAATTGGCAGATGTTTCAACTACCCAGTCAAAATTGGCTTGTCCAACACTTTTAATATCAGCATCGGGAGCAGGGTTACAGAAATCAATGGCATAAGGAACTCCATCTCTTAATGCTAATTCTACCGTATTAAAATCATAACCCAAATAAGCATTAATTCTAAGAACAATGTCTTCCATCATTTTGAGCTTTTCAGCAGATGGAGCAAAGTCAGCAGCATAACGTAAATGGTGTGGATTTCTTGGTTCATAACTCATAATCCTTACGTGCTTACCACCAATACAGTAACATCTATAATATTCTTCAAAGACAATTTCTTCTTGCAATAACATCACCAATTGTCCTGTCTCACCATGTTTTTCAAAAAAATCATCCTTGTCTTCTAAACGGTAAACATTCTTCCAACCTCCACCTGCAAATGGTTTCATATAGGCTGGGAATCCTACATAGTTAAATATGGTTTCCCAATCCAGGGGATAAGATAGGTTGCTAAAAGACTGATCCGAAGTATCAGATGGCAATTCCCTAGAAGGTAAAATCACCGTTTTGGGAACAGGAACATTAATTTTTGTTGCCAAACAGTTATTGAAGAATTTTTCATCTGCACTCCACCAAAATGGATTATTGATTACGGCAGTTCCACAGATAGCGGCATTTTTTAAATATGCCCTATAAAATGGCACGTCTTGGCTAATCCTATCAATGATTACTGCGTATTCACTGGCTTCGCCCTGCATTACTTTATCAATCCTAACGGGTTCGGCTATAATACCTGGGATTTTCTTTTCATTCACTCGTTCCACAAATGCCATTGGGAAACTTCGTTCTTGACCAAACAACACACCTATTTTTTTCATTGCTTTGATTTTAGGGATTCTTATTAAAGAAATTCAATTTACTGAAACTCGGTCAAATTTTAAAACTAGGTTTTAAAGTTGTTCCCCGGGTATTGGTTTTCCAAACATTTTAAAGATTAAATTCTAGCCAGTCCTTATTTTTGGAAATGCCAAGTACTCAAGTAGCCCCATCCTTCAAAATGGTTGAAACCATACGTTATAACCTTTATTCAGATTATTTAGAAAGAGAGGTGGAATTGGATATATATCTACCCAAAGAGCTAAATCTGGCAGTTCATTATAGTCTCCTTTTATTAAATGATGGACAAGATCTAGGGAAAATGCCCTTTGATAAGATCTTAAATGAGTTGTGGGAAAACGCGGCTATAGAACCCTTGATTTGTGTAGGCATACACTGTGGCCCCAATAGGAAAATGGAGTATGGAACTGCCTATGCCCAAGATTATGACGGTAGGGGAGCAAAAGCCGGTTTGTATGCTAAGTTTATTTTTGACGAGTTGATTCCTTTTTTAAGAAAAGAATTAAAAATACCATCCTTTAAAGACAAATCATTTGCAGGATTTTCTTTGGGGGCGCTTAGCGCATTAGATATTGTTTGGAATCAACCCAATCAGTTTAATAGGGTGGGCGTGTTTAGTGGGTCTCTATGGTGGAGAAAAAAAGCCTATGATGATGGTTATGACGATGAGAAAGATAGACTCATGCATTTGCAAATAAGAAAGGCTGATTTCTATCCGTGGTTAAGATTTTATTTACAATGTGGCAGTTTAGACGAAACGGCAGATAGAAATAAAAATGGCATTATTGATTCCATTGATGATACCCTTGATCTGATAGTAGAATTAAAAGCCAAGGGTTACACCGATGGTCACATTCAATATTCCTTGATAGAAGGGGGCAAACACGATGTTCCAACTTGGGGGCAAGCCTTTCCTGATTTTTTGAAATGGGGATGGGGTGTTAAGTGAAGAGTGAAGATGAAAGTTTAGATATTAGGCATAAAAAAAGACCTCGAAATTCGAGGTCTTTTTTTATAAGTATTTGTAATGCTCTTAGAAGATATAACGAACACCCAATTGTGCTTGCCATACATCTGAAGTGAATACACCTTTACGATAAGTGCTATACACCAATGCATTGTTTACAGTGTTGTAACGATACAATGGAAGACCATTTGCATCAAGACCTCTGAAGTTTAACAATGAGCTGTTATTTACTACATAGCTAACACCAGCATTATTGTCAATCATGTTACCAATATTGAAGATGTCAGCACGTAATTGAATAGTGTGTCTGTTTTTTCCAGCAGTAAATAATTCCAATACTGCAGAAGCATCCCATCTTGTTAAATAAGGCATTAAACCACCATTACGCTCAACATAAGATCCCCTGTTTCTCTTCAGGTAATCGTCTTGGTTGATATAGGTTTCAAACGCATCTTTTTGCATTTGAACAGTAAAGGTTTGAGCTGTTGCACCAGATCCAATAGAATATTGTTGGAAATTCATTTCAGCCTGATTTCTTGGAATATACATCAGGTCATTTCCTTGAACACCGTCTCCGTTCATGTCTCCAGAATAGGTATAAGTAACCCTACCCCAGTTTTTGGTTTCACTAAAGATAGATAACTGTAATGCAGCATTTTTACCAATTTCTGTACGGTAATTGATGTTAGCAATTAAACGATTTCTTAAATCATTATCACTATATGCAATATCAGGACGGTTATTACCATTCACAGAACGGTTAAATTGCCAACTACTAAATGCAATAGATCCTGGGTTAATATAGTCTTTGGCACTTCCAAAGTTATAAGCAAGCATCCAGCCCAATCCTTTTGCTCTAACTGGTTTTTCAATTTTGAAAGTAGCAGACATAGAACCACCATAAGTTCCACTCTTCATTACAGTAGCATCAGTAATGTTAGGGTTAATTCTAATAGCAGTAGTGCTCGTATTCAAAGTGGCTACACCACCAGAGATAGCATTGGGATTAGCATAACGTACACGCTGATCAGGACCATTGAAAGTTCCAACTGGTGCAGTTAGGTTTGCATTGTAATAGAAGATGCTGTTAATTGCCTGAGTAAACACTAATTCACCACCAACTACAATGTCTTTGTAGATTTTATAGTCAACAGCTAGGTTTGAACGGAATACTTTAGGGAAACGGAAACTTTCTTCAGAAGTAGCAATATTATAAGTAGGAGCTGGTACCAATGGATTAGGAACAAACCCAGCTGGTGCTGAAGATGGAGTGGTTGGTCTAAAAGGAATGCTAGTAGTTCCAGTGGCAGATATCTGGCTGATACTTCCGTTTAACACACCATTATTACCAACTTGGTTGCTAATAAATACAAATGGAGGACGACCTGTGAACAAACCAGCACCACCTCTTACTTGAATACGTTTGTCTCCGTTAATGTCATAGTTAAAACCAATCCTAGGACTAACCATTAATTTTGCTGTTGGCAATTTAGAAGTGCTCAACTTAGTAGTTTGTCCCAATTCGTTCAAGAAGCTATAACCATCCACTTGAGGGTTGGCATAACCTTCTCCAACAAAATAAGGTACTTCTAAACGAACACCATAAGTAAGGTTGAAATTCTTCTCCAATTCAACTTCGTCCTGAATATAAGCACCAATATTTCTTGCTTTTGTGGTAGCATACCATACAGCTCCACCAGGTAAGTTACTAAAAGCAGAAGTATACTTTAAAGCAACAGGATTGGTAGTCATAGCTGGGTTAGCCAAATATGCATTAGCAGAAGTATAAAAATCAGCCAATGAGTTGAAAGTATAGATACCATTGATTTGTGCAGTAAAGCCATTCAAATAATCAAAACTTTCATAGCTGATACCTGCTTGTACAGTGTGTTTACCACCATAGAAAGTTAAGTTATCAGAGAACTGCCAAGTGTCAGTATTCAATTTGTTATTTGGTGTAAATGGATCATTACCAAAAGACATATAGGTATTACTATTACCATCCTGAATATCTACTGTTGGGAAATCACCACCTTTCACGGCTCTGTAATCCCTATTAGCTGTATAACCAAAGATGATTTCATTGTTCAATTTGCTGCTAAAACGGCTGTTCAACTGACCAATTACAGAATACAAGTCATTGTTGATTTCATAAGCAGTATTAGCAAAGCTCATAGCATTAATGCTATTTCTTGAACCACCCAATGAACCTGAGTTACTGATTGGAATGTCTTTTTTAGATTTCAGGTAGTTATAACGAACACTGAATTTGTGTTTGTCATTAATGTTCCAGTCAATACGTCCAAGACCTTTATCACTAGTAGTTAAAAAAGAGTAATCTTGGTATGTACCTGGATTATAGTTGAATTTGGTTTGCAAGAAAGTAGACATAGCATCTAAGTCAGAAGACTTAACACGCGTAACGTTACCACCGCTATTGCTTCCAGTACTTGCAACAAATGGGGTACCTGGGTCAGTTCTTCTCTCACCTTCATAGCTCAAGAAAAAGAATAATTTATTCTTGATAATGGCACCACCAAAGCTTGCACCAAATTGCTTAACGTCGAAAGCAGTAGTTACAACGTCTTGCTTTCCTTGAGCACCAGCTTTGGTACCAACAAGTCCTTCATTTCTGTTATTGTAAAAACCAGTACCGTGAAAAGTATTGGTACCAGATTTAGTAACAGCATTGATACTTGCACCTGTGAAACCAGCGTCTCTTAAGTTATATGGAGAAACGTTTACTTGAATTTCTTCAATGGCGTCTAGAGAAATTGGTGTAGAGTTAGTTTGGCTACCGTTCAAGGCTTGCAAACCAAAGCTATTGTTGAATACAGATCCATCTAATGTGAAATTGATAGCTCTGTTATCTTGACCAGCAAAAGAAGTACCATTAGACTGTGGAGTCATTTTGGTGAAATCAGTGATGCTTCTAGATAAAGTAGGTAAAGAAGATAATAATCTCTTGTTGATATTGGTACCAGTTCCTTTACGGTCTTTAGAAATCAAAGCACCTTTTCTAGCACCAGTAACCACCACTTCTTGCAACTGTGCATTGGCATCAGTTAACGCAACATCAATCACACTTGGTTCACCCAATTGGATGTAAACATCAGATACAGTTTCTGTTTTCAGACCTACATAACTTACTGTGATCTTGTAAGGACCACCAATACGTAGACCTGGTAGGTTGAACCTTCCGGTTGTTGCAGAAACAGTTTTGTACTTAGTTCCAGATGGTTCGTGAATGGCTTCTACAGATGCACCAGCCAATGGACCAGATTTTGCATCACGTATGGAACCAGTTATGGAACCGTTGGTAACTTGTGCCATAGCGGAAACGGCTATTAGATAGGCCATCGCGCTAAGCAAAATTCTCTTCAGATTTAACATAAATTGCAGATTTAAAGCTGCAAATATGGTGTTAAAATTGTAAACTAACACGTATTATCACATAAATTTTAGGTTAACATGCTTGCTTCCTTAACAAAATGTTCTCATTTTGTTTATAACTCAGAACTTGGGGTGCAGCGTTTGTGGGTTACCCGTTTTCCTGTTCTAGCACCATTTTTTTAGCCCAAAGGTCACAATCTCAATATGAAACTTGGAAACTTACCCTTAATTTATAGATGTAATTAAATTTTAATTTATAAAGATATCTTTTTAAGAATCTTAAAATATTTGATGTGTAAACACGCTTTTCAGTCAGATAATCCGTTTGCCTGCCGTAGTTTTGCAGCCTAATTGATTTTTATGCTAGATAGGATTGAAGATGCCATTGAAGCCATCAAAAATGGTCAGTTGGTAATAGTGGTGGATGATGAGGACAGAGAAAATGAGGGCGACTTTATTGTGGCAGCCAGACATGCTACACCAGAAGTAATCAACTTTATGAGTAAGGAAGGTAGGGGCTTGATCTGTGCCGCTTTGTCTGAAAAACGCTGCAAAGAATTGGAATTGGAGCCCATGGTAAGATCCAATACCTCTTTACACGAAACAGCATTTACGGTTTCTGTAGACCTAATTGGTCAGGGAACTTCTACGGGTATTTCTGCCCAAGACAGATCCAAAACCGTCTTGGCTTTGATTGATCCAGCCACCAAAGCTTCTGACTTAGGAAGACCTGGACATATTTTCCCTTTGATAGCCAAAACTGGAGGCGTACTACGCAGAACAGGGCATACAGAAGCAACCATTGACTTAGCAAGACTTGCTGGGTACGAACCTGCAGGGGTATTGGTAGAAGTAATGAATGAAGACGGTACTATGGCAAGGTTGCCGCAGCTATTAGAAATAGCCAAGAAATTTAATTTAAAAATTATTTCCATCAAGGACCTGATTGATTATCGCTTAAAATCAGATTCTCTAATTGAAGAATTGGTAAGGGTTGAAATGCCTACCAAATATGGCGATTTCAACCTAATTGCTTTTAAAGAAAAAACAACCGGAGCAGAGCACTTGGCATTAATCAAGGGTGAATGGGCATTAGATGAACCAGTTTTGGCTAGGGTTCATAGCAGTTGTTTTACAGGAGATATATTGGGCAGTCTGCGTTGCGATTGTGGCGAGCAATTACACCGTGCTATGAAAATGGTTCAGCAAGAAGGTAAGGGCATTATACTTTATATGAACCAAGAAGGCAGGGGAATTGGTTTGATCAACAAACTAAAAGCTTATAAACTTCAAGAAGCGGGGATGGATACCGTTGAAGCCAATATACATTTAGGATTTGGGATGGATGAGCGTGATTATGGCGTAGGGGCTCAAATTTTACGAAGCCTAAAAGCTACCAAGTTAAAGTTGATGAGTAATAACCCCAGAAAACGTGCAGGTCTTAAAGGTTATGGGATTGAAATAGTAGAAACCATTGCCATTGAAACTGTTCCTAATGTGCACAATGAAAAATACTTACAAACCAAGCGCGATAAAATGGGACACGAAATTTTAGGACACTAACAATTAGTGTTTGGAAGAGCTGGAATTGCCAAGTTGTTTAACTTGTGTTTTCAGTTCTTCAATTTCTTTTTGTTGGTTTATCAAGTGAAGGGTTAGTTCTTCCACCTTTTTTAACAGCAAACCATTCATTTTTCCCAAATCCAAACCATTGGTCATTACTTCATTGGTAGTTGGCATATCGGGTAAGTGTTTGTTTGCCTGAATAAATTGTTCCAGTTTTTTCAGTGACATCAATTTATAGTCTAGATCAAACACATTGTCATACCAGTCTTTACTATCCTTTACTGCAACTTTTACTTTTTCTGTTAATATGCCTTGTTCTACAAATAATTTGTATCCATCATACTGTGTTTGTACATCACCAATCCTCACTCTTCCTTCATAAGAGTCTACAGAAAAGAAATCTCTTTCAACAGCATCAGTTGGTGATTTAAAACTGATTTTAAAAGTTTGTGGTGTTTTTAAAGTGTTATCTCCTGAAACCCTAGCACCAATTGTCCAATAACTCACATTTTTAGGGTCTGTAACATTACCATTTGAGAACATGATACTGGGTTCGTTTTGACCACTGGAAGCCCATTCATTGCTCAACTTGAGTAAGATATTTTTATTGCGCACATTTCCAGCACCCTTTTTAATTTCTAGGGGTGCTCCAGGTGTTTGAGTGCCAATACCTGCAAAACCAGAACTTGGAAAAACGTTATCACCACCCCCAGTTACAGTTCTAGAAGAGTTTGTTCTTGAATTGCTGGTATTCGGCGCAACTTGTGCAAACCCATATTGGATTAGCAAACTACAAGCCAAGGCGGAAAGGAATCTTTTTTTCATTGATCGTTTGTTTTCACAGGTTTACTGCGCTTGCAATAAACAGGTTTTAGGCAAATTTAACGCAAAACGCTTATCTACCTAACCAACTAAACGTTCAAAAGCCTCTAAAATTGTGCAAATAAATGGGGCTTAAAGCAAGAAAGCGGCATTTGCCGCTTTCTAATAGAATCCTTATCGATGGGGAGAATGTCCGTATTCTTGCTCCTCTCTTTCCTTTTCTTTCTCGTAAGCCTTAATAATGGCTTTAACTAAACGGTGACGAACAACGTCTTCTTCATTGAGTTCAATATGGGCAATTCCTTCTACATTTTTTAAGATCCGGGTAGATTTTTCCAATCCGCTGCGCATATTCCTTGGAAGATCCACCTGGGTGGGGTCACCAGTAATAATGGCTTTTGCGTTAGCGCCAATCCTTGTCAGGAACATTTTCAATTGAAGGTCATTGGTGTTTTGGGCTTCATCTAGAATAATAAAAGCATTGTCTAGGGTTCTACCACGCATATATGCCAACGGTGCAATTTCTATGGTACGGGTACTCATATAGTAACCCAATTTATCTGCCGGAATCATGTCATCTAGTGCATCATATAATGGGCGCAAATAGGGATCAATTTTTTCCTTTAAATCGCCAGGTAGGAATCCCAAGCTTTCACCTGCTTCTACAGCTGGCCTGGTTAGGATAATTTTCTTTACCAATTTGTTTTTCAATGCCCTAACGGCAAGGGCAACGGCGGTATAGGTTTTACCCGTTCCTGCAGGTCCTATAGCAAAGACAATATCATTTTTGTCTGCTGCCTGTACCATTTTTTTCTGATTCTGTGTTCTTGCCCTAACGGTTTTTCCATTTGGACCAAAGACCAAGACATCATTGGGGTTGCGGTCTACAAAATTGTCTATTGTTTCTGCATCGTCTCCGCCTAAAATTTGCTGAAAATAAATTTCACTCAAATGTCCATTCCTTTCTAGGTACTGAATAATTAAGTCAATTTTTTCTTTAGCGGAATCAATCTGCTCAGGCGCGCCACTTAATTTAAGCTGCGTTCCTCGAGAAAGAATTTTTAAAAGCGGAAATTTCTTTTTTAGAATATCAAGCTTCCCATTGTTGACGCCGAAAAACTCAATGGGGTTAACGGTTTCGAGGTTGATGATTTTTTCAGTCAAACTGTTACGTTTTAGAGATTACGGGATATTGATTAGAACTTTTGAGCCTTTCTCAAATTTAATTGGATATGACCCAAACATCCTACTATTTCTTATGCACAGTTGTGGATAGAAAATATAAAACATACCGCAGCATTCCCCTCTATTGGATTCTTAACCTGGGGGAAACAATTTGATAATATTAAGAAGGGATTATAAAGCCTTTAAAGCAGCAATAGTAGCTATGGGATCGGTTGATTTAAATACAGTACTGCCAGCTACTAATACATCGGCACCAGCCAATAGAATTTCTTTGGCATTTTCTAATGTTACACCGCCATCAATTTCAATGAGGGTAGAAAGACCTCTTGATTGAATCATGGCTTTGAGTGCTTTGATTTTTTCAATGGTTCTAGGAATAAAAGATTGTCCACCAAAACCAGGATTCACACTCATCAAACAAACTACGTCAATGTCTTGAAGAACATCTTCTAAAACCCAGATAGGGGTAGAGGGGTTTAATGCAACGCCAGGCTTCATTCCCAGTGATTTTATCTGCTGCAAATTTCTATGTAAATGTGGGCAGGCTTCCTGGTGTACGGTTAAAATATCGGCCCCTGCTTTTTTAAATGCTTCTGCATAATTGCCTGGGTTTTCAATCATCAAATGCACGTCACAAACCTTGGTAGTAGCAGTTCTAATTTGTTCAATTACCGGCAGTCCAAAACTAATATTAGGAACGAAAACCCCATCCATTACGTCTAGGTGAAACCAGTCTGCAACACTTTGGTTAAGCATCTTGCTTTCTGCACCTAATTCTAAAAAATTGGAAGCTAATAAGGAGGGGGCAATTATGGCCATGATTCTATGTTTGGCGGCAAAATTAAGCAATTGCCATTAGAGTTCTAGTTTTTCAAACGACCAATAGCTGCACTGGCTTCTTTTAAATTTGGATCTAGTACCAAGGATCTTTCATATTGAGCAATTGCTTCCGCTTTTTGCTGTTGGGCTTCGGCAATTTTCCCTAACCAATAATAACCATCTGCGTAATTGTTTTTGATGGTGACTACTGTTTGAAAAACTTGGTTGGCTGCAACATAATCCTTAGCATCAAAATAGATAAAGCCCTTTTCCATATAGGCTTCCAAATAACCATAATTATTATTGATACAGGCATTGAATTGTCCAATAGCTGCCTTGGTATTGCCTGTTCTTGCATAATAAATACCAACAATAAAGTCACAATGTGACTGATAGGTTCTGCCCAATCTCATACTAGCTACCTGTGAAACAGTACTAAATACCCTGCTGTCCTTGGTTTCAGCAAATAAATTTCCTAGTGTTAACAAAACATCTGGTGTTGGGTAAATTTTAGCTGCAATTCCATAAGCCCCAACTGCAGATACGGTATCTCCTGATCTTTCTTTCAAACTTCCCAGTTTAAACCAAAGTCCAAAATTGCCACTGTCTTTTTTAATTATTGAATCCATTTGAACCATGGCTAAAGATAAATTCCCCATACTGTCAAGTGCGTCTACTAATTGTAGTCTCAATCCTACACTATCTGGATGTTTTTCAACAGCGGAAACAAGTTGCTCCACAATTGGTGACATTTTTTCCTTTCCATTGGGTTGAGTTCCCTTGTTTTTGCAAGCAAACAATACAACTGCAGTCAATACTATCCAACTATATTTCATGCAACAAAAATACAATGCCATGACAGTTCTAGACATTTTTTTAATGGATTGGATGGTGCAACTACTTATTTTTGCCAGATATTAACAGATTATGAAAAGATTCCTTTTGATGATGTCTGCCATAATGGGGCTTAGCGCTAACCTAATGGCTCAAGAAAATAGCAAACCCCTAGATTCTGTTTTGTTTGCTGGCGAGAAGCATTTCAAAAATGTAAGACAGCTTACTTTTGGCGGAGATAACGCAGAAGCATATTGGAGTTATGATGGTAAATCCATCATTTTTCAGCGAACCAATCCAAAGGAAGGAGTTAATTGTGACCAAATTTTCATTGGCAAATTGCCTACTACAGCCAATGAAAGCTTTGCTCCCAAAATGGTCAGCAGTGGCAAAGGCAGAACTACTTGTGCTTATTTTTTGCCTGATGGGAAACATTTTATTTACGCCTCTACCCATAAGGGTGGAGAAGCTTGCCCTCCAACACCGGATAGGGCTAAATATGGTAACAAATACATATGGCCTTTGTATGATTCCTATGACATTTTCATGGCAACATTAGATGGGAAAATAGTGAAGCAATTAACTACTGCCAAAGGTTATGATGCAGAAGGAACCCTTTCACCCGATGGCAAGAAAATGATTTATTGCAGTGACAAAGACGGAGACTTAGAACTATATGTCATGGACCTTGCAACTGGTAAGGAAAAACGCATCACCAATACTTTGGGATATGATGGCGGTGCATGGTTTAGCCCAGATGGTAAAAAAATTGTTTGGAGGGCTAGTAGACCAAAAACTGATGCAGAAATAAAAGAGTACAAAGATTTGTTAGCAGAAGGGATGGTAGCACCAACACATATGGAAGTATATGTGGCTAACGCCGATGGTTCTGAGGCAAAACAAATTACTTTTCTGGAGCAAGCCAATTGGGCACCCAATTTTACCCCCGATAGTAAGCATATTATCTTTTGTAGTAACCATGAATATAAGAGGGGCTTTCCTTTTAATATGTACCTGACCGATTTAAATGGTAAGGGCTTAGAAAAGATTAGTAGAGACAGAGGGTTTGATGCATTTCCAATGTTCAGCCCAGATGGAAAGAAAATCATTTTTGCCTCTAACAGAAATAATGGGGGAACAAGAGATACCAATCTATTTGTTGCAGATTGGGTAGACTAACCAAAACATCCTATTTTTAAACGAATCAATCAACTAATATGTATACAGGACTTTTGCATTTACATAACCTTTTGCGTTGGATTATCTTGATTTTATTGGTAGTAAACATTGTACGCCATTTTACTGCGGCTAATAATCCTTTTACAGCCACTGACAAGAAATTGGGATTATTCCTAATGATTGCCGCTCATACCACGCTATTGTTGGGCATTTACCAATGGTTTGCAGGTTCATGGGGCTTCCAGAATATTCAAAACTTGGGCATGGGTGTTGTTATGAAAGACAGTGTATACCGTTTTTGGGCTGTTGAGCATTTAACTGGAACCCTAATAGGGATTGTCCTGATCACATTGGGTAAAGGCGTAGCAAAGAAAAATTTTCCTGATGCTGTAAAACACAAACGTAGTGCCATTTTGTATCTGTTGGCATTGGTGATAATTTTAGCCGTTGTACCATGGCCTTTTAGAGAAGCCATTGCTCGCCCTTGGTTTCCTGGCATGTAATTAAAACAAACCGCCTCTTTTCCCAAGTTCAATTACGTCACAGTCTTTGATCTCTCTTCCGTCAATGGTAAAACGGATGATGGTTCTTTCTTTGTGCCAACCATGATGCCCGGCAGCACCAGGATTCATGTGCAGACAAAGTCTAGCTGGATCATACATCACTTTTAGAATATGGGAATGCCCACTAATAAATAATTGGGGTTGGTAGTCTGTCAATAGTTTTTTTGCTTGGGGATTGTATTTGGGAGGATATCCGCCAATATGGAGCATTAAAACCGTTACATCCTCGCATTTCCATGCCAGCATTTCAGGGAATTCACTTCTAATATCATAACCATCAATATTGCCCCAAACACCTCTTAAAGGCTTTTGAGCTTTAATTTCATCGGCTAAGGCAATATTGCCAAAATCCCCAGCATGCCATACTTCATCACAGTCTTTAAAGTGTTTGAAAACGGCGGGGTCTAAAAAACCATGGGTGTCAGAAATGAGTCCAATCCTAGTCATGAAAATTGATTCTTAAAATGAATATAGCATGTATTAATTTTACGGTCTAACCATTTCTATGCCACACTATCAAAGTTTGGGTCAAATACCCCATAAAAGACATACTCAATTCCGCAAAGCGGATGGAGGATTATATTCTGAACAATTGTTTTCTACAGAAGGGTTTAGCAATGATTACTCCTTATTGTACCACCATCATGCACCAACAGAAATTATTGCTACGGATGAACCCATTGTAGTAAAACCAAAGATTGCAGAAGAATATATGCTGCAACACAGAAGCTTTGAGGGTTTTCAAATTCAACCAGAACAAGACTATTTAAAGAGTAGGAAAACCATACTTGTCAACAATGATTGTCAGATTTCTTTGGCTGCACCTCAACAAAGTTTGACAGACTATTTTTTCAAGAATGCAGACGCCGATGAAATGATATTTGTGCATGAGGGATCTGGCGTCTTACACACCCAGTATGGAACCATTGATTTTGCCTACGGCGATTATCTAGTGATTCCAAGAGGTACTATTTATCAGATTAGTTTTAATGATGCCAATAATCGTTTATTCTTGGTAGAAAGTTTTAGCCCGATTCGCTATCCCAAAAGATATACCAGTAATGCTGGCCAACTATTAGAGCATGCACCATTTTGTGAGCGCGATATTCGTGGTCCCAAAAACTTGGTTACCAAAGACGAGAGAGGCGATTTCTTGATCAAGACCAAGAAAAAGGGGGTGCTTTATGGATTGCACTATGGACACCATCCCTTTGACGTTGTGGGTTGGGACGGCTATTGCTATCCCTATGCGTTTAGTATCCATGATTTTGAACCCATCACCGGTAGGGTACACCAACCACCACCAGTTCACCAAACTTTTGAAGCACATAATTTTGTGGTATGTAGTTTCTGCCCTAGGCTATATGATTATCATCCAGATGCCATTCCTGCACCCTATAACCATAGTAATATTGACAGTGATGAACTGTTGTATTATGTGGATGGAGATTTTATGAGCAGAAAACACGTAACCCGTGGTATGATTACCTTACACCCTGCAGGAATCCCACACGGACCTCATCCTGGTGCGGTTGAGAAAAGCATTGGGAAAAAAGAAACCAAGGAATTGGCCGTAATGGTAGACACTTTTCATCCTTTACAACTAACCCTTGAAGCTTTGGCTATTGAAAACAAAGACTATACCATGAGCTGGGCGGAATAGTGATAAATGCATCTGATCAAACAGTCTTTGTTGTATTTTCAGGGTCTAATGCAAATTCAAATGAGGTCTATATATTGTTTCATCTTGGTGCTCTTTTTTGTTACGGCACAAGCACAAGAATTTGGTGGAAATCCTAGTAGCACCAAATGGCGGCAAATTAATACGGATACGGTTAGAATTATTTATCCTGTTGGAATGGACCAAAAAGCACAAGCAGTAGCTGGTTGGATTCATGATTTGCAAAGAAATAATAAAGTAAGTCTTGGTAGCCAAACAAGGAAAATGAGTATTGTGTTTCAAAATGAAAACACATTTTCTAATGCCTATGTTGCATTGGCTCCAAGGCGGTCAGAATTTTATAATACAGCCCCACAGGACCCCTTCTCGCTAGGTGCAGTTGACTGGAATAAAAACCTGGCTATTCATGAATACAGGCATATACAGCAGTACAACAATTTTAATAAAGGATTTTCTCGCTTTGCATCAATTGTTTTAGGTGAACAAGGTCAAGCCTTGGCCAATGCAGCAGCAATTCCAGACTGGTTTTTTGAAGGCGATGCGGTTTATAACGAAACCCTTTTTGCTCAACAGGGTAGGGGAAGATTACCCCTGTTTCAAGCCGCTTATCAAAGCTTGTTTCTGGAACAAAAAAAATACAATTACCAACAGTTACGCAATGGATCCTTCAGGTTTTATACGCCCAATCATTATCCTTTGGGTTACTTAATGGTAGCTTATGGCAGAAAAACTTATGGAACTGATCTTTGGCAAAAAGTAACGGCTGATGCTGCTGCATTTAAGCCCTTTTTCTATCCCTTTCAAAAGGCCATTCAAAAACACACAGGAAAAAAGTTTGATCAGTTTTTTAATGACGCAATGTCTTATTACCAAGAACAATGGAAACTGCCAAAAGATACAGCAGTTCAGTGGGTTACTGGTATAGAAAAAAATAATGTTACAGATTATCTTTATCCTTACCCAACAGCAACACAGGCAACCTTGGTGTTGAAAAAATCCTATCAGAAAGCGCCTGCTTTTTATTTAATACAATCCAATGGTCAGGAACAAAAAATTGCTACTAAAAACATATCTGTAGATGATTACTATTCTTACAATAATGGGAAATTAATTTATGCTGCCTACCAACCTAATCCTAGATGGGGCAACCAAGATTATAACCAATTAGTGTTATTAGACATCGCCACAGGCAAAACAAATATCATTGCTGATAAAACCAGGTATTTTTCTCCAGATATTTCCCATGATGCCAAAACTATTGCGGCCATTGAAACCAAGACAACAGGTGAGTCTGTATTAACTACATTAAATGAACAGGGGACGGTATTAGACCAGTTTGAACAAAAAGGTTGGGTCTTAGCCAGTCCCAAATTTTCTAAAAATGACAACCACGTATTTTTTACAGCAAGAAAACCAGATGGCCAAATGGCTTTGCTCAAAAAAGCAAAAGGTGCTGAAAATAATCTGGAATATTTAATTCCTTTTTCAAATAGTTTGATTGGCTATTTATTGGTACAGGGTGATGCCTTGAGTTTTACAAGAACCGCTAATGGTAGAGATGAAATTTGGACCCTAAATGTTGCAGATAGTTTGCACCAACCTTTTAGGCTGGCTTCTTACCCAACGGGATTGTATCAAGGATATTTAAAAGGTCAACAATTATTGGCTACTGCTTTTACAGCCAATGGGTATCGTCTGGGACTTTTCCAACCCAAATGGGAACAAGGGAAAATACAGGACAATGAATTGAAGGCCCTGCAATTAGATGATTTGTACATCAATACCCCAGCCAATTCACAACTGATGCCAATGGATAGCTTAGCACCTAGCCGCTATCAAACATCCAAATACAAAAAGTCTTTTCAGTTTTTAAATTTTCATAGCTGGCGCCCCATGTATAGCGCCCCAGAATATAGTTTCTCTATTTACGGGGAAAATGTCTTGAATACCTTCCAGTCTCAATTGGCGTATACCTATAATGAAAACGAGGGCAGTCACAAACTCGGTTTTGAAGGGGTTTATGGTGGATCCTATTTGCAACCGATACTGGGTTTGGGACAAACTTGGTCCAGAACCGCCGTTTTGAACAAAGACACGGTATTGCATTGGAATGAGGCGGAAGCTCGGATTGGATTGAGGTTGCCTTTGAACCTAAGTGGTGGTAATGCCTATAGAGCATTAAGTTTTCAATCCAGTTTTAACCTAGAACAAGTAAAATGGACGGGATTGGCAGAGAAACTACTCAAGGACCAAGATTATCAGTCCTGGAATAGCCAGATTCGCTATCAGTCTCAGATTCAAAAAGGCAAGCAACAGATTTTTTCACATTGGGGGCAAACTTTCTTGGCCGATTTTAAAACCAATATCAATGGTCATCAGGCCCAACAACTACTCTTAAGTGGTAGCTTTTATCTTCCCGGATTGACTGGTAACCATAGTTTGGTGCTAACTGCTGCTTATCAGGCTAGGGATACCATGCAGCAATACTTGTTTACCAATAATTTCCCTTTTTCAAGGGGATATGAGGCCATCAATTTTCCCAGAATGTGGAAAATTGGCGCCAATTACCACTTACCTATTTGCTATCCTGAATGGGGATTTGGGAACATTGTGTATGTTCAACGAATCAGGGGCAACCTGTTTTTTGACCATACCGTGGGCAAAAGTCTCAGAACTGGTAACCAATTTCAGTTCAATACAGTAGGTGCTGAAGTATATTTTGATACCAGGTGGTGGAACCAACAGCCTATTAGTTTTGGTATTAGGTATTCCAGACTACTTTCTCAGGAATTTAGATCAGTACCCCAACCCAATGTTTGGGAACTGGTCCTTCCGGTAAGTCTGTTTTAGAAAATAGTCTCCCCAAAAAGGGTAATTGGGCAAAATTGGAGGCGGATAATTGCTAAAAAAAGGCCATATTTGCACCGAATTTGGGAAATCCGGAGGGTTTTTCCACATTTTTAAGATTTTTTTCCACTTAATTTTCTTATTTCCGCTGCAAACTAATATCTTTGCAGCCCCAAAAATTGTATGTCGAAACAACCACTGATTAAACAAGATGGAGTAATTCTGGAAGCCTTGAGCAATGCTATGTTCAGGGTGAAATTGGAAAATGGCCACGAAATATTGGCTACCATCTCCGGAAAAATGAGGATGCACTATATCCGAATTTTACCTGGTGATAAAGTGGGGGTTGAGATGAGCCCTTATGATCTAAGTAGAGGAAGAATCATCTTCCGATACAAATAAGGCAGCAATCAGGGATAAAAAACATTCAGGTACCAATAAGCTAGCATTCAATCCTTAGGGAGGGGTTCTAGCAAAAGAAAAAAGCATTGTTATGAAAGTTAGAGCTTCTATCAAAAAGCGCAGTGTAGATTGTAAGATTGTGAAGCGTAAGGGCAAACTTTACGTAATTAACAAAAAGAACCCTCGTTATAAACAACGTCAGGGATAATCACTGGTACACTCAATTGGTGTGCCTGAATAAAACAGTATAAAACTTAAAATTAGAATATGGCTCGTATTGCCGGTATTGACTTACCAAAGAATAAAAGAGGAGAAATTGGTCTGACCTATATTTTCGGGATCGGAAAATCTACTGCTCAGTATATTCTTACTAAAGCTGGTATTGACTTCAATAAGAAAGTGAACCAGTGGAACGATGAAGAACAAGGTGCTATCCGTAATATCATCAACACTGAATTTAAAGTGGAAGGTGCATTGCGTAGTGAAGTTTCAATGAGTATCAAACGCTTGTTGGATATTGCTTGCTACCGTGGTTTGCGTCACCGTAAAGGTTTGCCTGTTCGTGGTCAACGTACCAAAACTAACAGCCGTACCAGAAAAGGTAAGCGTAAGACAGTTGCTGGTAAGAAGAAAGCCGCTAAGAAATAATTGATCGTAAGTCTAACCTTGCAAAAGGTTAGACTTACGCATTCATAAAATCCGTTGCAGCTTGGATCTTCCTATTGGAAAGTAGAGTGTAACGGTTCCCGAATCAGTTCGGGATTTTACATTTTAAACGCGTCCCTGTCAAAAGGGATACACCTCAAAAAACAACAATGGCCAAACCGCAAAAAGCGCAGAACAGCGCAAAAACCGCTGCCAAGAAAAGGGTAGTAAAGGTTGACGCAGCAGGAGAAGTTAGAATCTCTGCTACATTTAACAACATCATCATCAGTTTTACCAACAAATCTGGTCAAGTTATTTCTTGGAGCAGTGCTGGTAAAATGGGCTTTAGAGGTTCTAAAAAGAACACTCCTTATGCAGCTCAGATGGCAGCAGCCGATGCAGCAAAAGTTGCTTCTGATGCTGGTCTGAAACGCGTAGACGTATTTGTGAAAGGCCCAGGTGCTGGACGCGAAAGCTCTATCCGTTCTATTTCTCAGTCAGGAATTGAAGTTACTTCTATCAAAGACGTAACTCCGCTACCACACAATGGTTGCCGTCCTCCCAAACAACGTAGGGTATAATGAATTGGTAGGTTTACTACCAATGATTCATCATAACAGGGCCAGGTATCTATTTTAGATTTTTACGATACCAGGTCGTCATTAAAAAATCGCAAACAAAAACAAATGGCACGTTACACAGGTCCTAAGACCAAAATTTCCAGAATCTTCGGCGAACCCATCTTGGGAAATGCCAAGTGGTTGGGTAAGAACAGCAACCCTCCCGGTCAGCACGGTGCTGCCCGTAAGCGTAAAACCTTGGGTGAATACGCTTTGCAATTGCGTGAAAAGCAAAAAGCCAAATACACTTATGGTGTATTGGAGCGCCAGTTCCGTAAAACTTTTGAAGAAGCTCAGCGTTTGAAAGGTGTTACCGGTGAAAACTTGATCAAATTGTTGGAATCTCGTTTGGACAACACTGTTTTCCGTATGGGTCTTACTGCTAGCCGTCCTGAAGCTCGTCAGTTGGTAAACCACAAGCACATTACCGTAAACGGTGAAGTGATGAACGTACCTTCTTATACTTGCAAACCAGGTGATATCATTGCTTACAAACCAAAAAGCGCGGATAACTCTGCAGTAGTTAGCAAAAACCGCGGTAAGAATCCAAAATTTGGCTGGATTGACTGGAATGAAAATGAAAAGAAAGGTACTTTCATTACAATGCCAGATCGTGAAAGCGTTCCTGAGAATATCAAGGAACAACTGATTGTGGAATTGTACTCTAAATAATAAAGAGACCTGGATTGAAAGATCCGGGGTTCTTTTTTCAAACATATTCCTTCTTTCTCTTGTGGGAAGAAGATTCATCAGTAAAAAACAAGTTCTAATATGGCCATATTAAGCTTTCAGAAGCCAGACAAAATCGTTTTACAAAAAGCAACAGATTTTGAAGGACAGTTTGAATTCCGTCCATTGGAACCAGGTTTCGGCCTGACCATCGGTAACGCCCTGCGCAGGGTATTGCTGAGTTCTTTGGAAGGTTTTGCCATTGTTGGTATCAAGATCGAAGGCGTGGACCACGAATTTGCAACCATCAAGGGTATCACAGAAGACGTTACCGAAGTGATCTTGAATTTGAAACAAGTACGTTTCAAGAAAACAGTTGATCATGAAGTAGCTAATGAGAAAATCACTTTGTCTATCAAAGGCCGCACTGAATTCAATGCAGGTATGATTGGTGAAGGTTCTCAGAGCTTCCAGGTAATGAATCCTGAACTGGTGATTTGCACCATGGATAACACATCCAAGTTGGAAATTGAATTAACCATTGCTAAAGGTCGTGGTTATATTCCAGCAGAAGAGAACAAGGTAAAGGACTCCGCATTTGGATACATTGCCATTGACTCTATTCACACACCTATCAAGAACGTTAAATACGCAATTGAGAACTATCGTGTGGAACAAAGAACTGACTATGAGAAACTGATTTTAGACGTTGCTACAGATGGAACCATTCATCCTGAAGACGCGGTTAAACAAGCTTCTCGCATTCTGATTCAACACTTGATGATCATCACTGATGAGAACATCACTTTTGATAACAAAGAAGACAAGAAAGAAGATGTAGTTGACGAACACGTATTGCAATTGCGCAAAGTGTTGAAGACTCCATTAGAAGACTTGGATCTTTCTGTACGTGCCTTCAATTGCTTGAAAGCTGCTAAAATTAACAGCTTGAGTGAATTGGTACAATACGAGCAAGAAGACCTGATGAAATTCAGAAACTTTGGTCAAAAATCTCTTTCTGAGATTGAGCAAGTGTTAACTGAAAGAGGTTTGAGCTTTGGTATGGACTTGAACAAATTAGGATTGGATAACCTAGACAACTAAGCCCAGCTTAGTTACTAGTCAAACCATCCCATTCATCACATCTTATATTCCTGACACGGTATAAGATATAAAAACAAATGTCATGCGTCACGGAGACAAAATCAACAACCTCGGCCGTAAAAAGGCACATAGGGTTGCATTATTACAGAATCTGGCTAGCCAGTTGATCACACACAAGCGTATTGTTACCACTTTGGCAAAAGCCAAGGCTTTGCGTACCTACGTTGAACCATTGATCACTAAGACAAAGAAAAACGAAAGCGCTGCTCAAATCAGCCACAACCACCGTTTGGTGTTTGCAGAATTGCAAGACAAAACTGCTGTGAAAGAATTGTTCACAGTAATTGGTCCTAAAATTGCTTCTCGTCCAGGTGGATACACTAGGATCTTGAAATTAGGCATTCGTCCAGGTGACAATGCTGAAAAAGCAATGATTGAACTAGTAGACTTCAATGAAATTTACGGTAAAGGAGTTGAAAAAGCAGCTGAACCTGCTAAGAAAACTCGTCGTGCCGGTGGAGCTAAAAAGAAAGCTGAAGCTGCAGAAGCTGCTCCAGTAGCTGAAGCTCCAGCAGTTGAAGAAACTCCAGCAGTTGAAGATAAAGCCGCTGAATAATTTCATGAAACTGTTGAAACATATAGGCAAGACTTTTTTAGTCTTGCCTTTTTTTATGACCAATGTGTAAAAGATTATCCCTGAATTAGGGGCAATTGTATTTTTTTTGCAAAACAAATTAGAACCCAGCCATGCCTCAGACCAAGCAACCAGCCATTTTAGTATTAGCAGACGGACACGTTTTTCACGGATCGGCTTTTGGTAAAACAGGAATCGCCACAGGCGAAATCTGTTTTAATACTGGAATGACTGGTTACCAAGAAGTATTTACGGATCCCAGCTATACCGGCCAGGTCTTGATCATGAACAATGTGCATATTGGAAATTATGGTGTAAAAGATGTAGATGTTGAGAGTAGCTCTGTGAAAATTCATGGATTAATTGCTCGTAACCTAGAAGAATTATACAGCCGTTTTCAGGCCAATGGTAATTTGAACGATTATTTAAAAGACAACAATATTGTTGCCATTGATGATATAGACACGCGTGTATTGGTTGCACATATTCGTACCAAGGGTGCCATGAATTGTATCATTTCTTCCTCTGAATTAGACGTAGAAGTATTAAAAGCCCAACTGGCGGTAGTTCCTAATATGGATGGCCTTGAATTGGCCAGTACAGTGAGTACCAAAGAAGAATATGAACTGGGCGATGTAAATGCTTCCATCAAAGTTGCCGTACTTGATTTTGGAGTAAAAAAACATATCCTTGAATGTTTGGTAGAAAGAGGAGCGCATGTAAGGGTGCATCCTGCTAAGACACCTTTGAGCAGGTTAAAAGAATTTCAACCCAATGGATATTTTCTTTCTAATGGCCCTGGAGATCCAGCAGCCATGCCTTATGCAGTAGCAACTGTAAAAGAAATTTTAGAAGAAAATAAACCTGTTTTTGGAATCTGCCTTGGTCATCAGTTATTAGCTAGAGCCAATGATATTCCTACTTTCAAAATGCACCATGGTCATAGAGGATTAAACCACCCAGTAAAAAATATTATTACTGGTCAGTGTGAAATCACTACACAAAATCATGGCTTTGGAGTTGATCCAGAAGCCGTACGAAATCATAACAATGTAGAGATTACGCATTTAAATTTGAACGATGAATCCATTGAAGGAATCCGTTTAAAAGATCGTCAGGCTTTTAGTGTTCAATACCATCCTGAAAGTACACCAGGCCCACACGATAGTCGTTACCTATTTGATAATTTCATGGACATGATGCGCCATCAAAATAATTAAGATGCGTTTTGTAGTTATTATTTGCTGTTTCCTGTTTGGGTTATTTTCATGTAATATCAAATTAAAGCCTACACCAAAAGAAGTAGTGGTTGAGATCCCAAATATTAATGGGCTTTGGCAATTGCTGTATATCAATGGCAGCAAAGTAACCAAGGAACAATCGGGAAAAGAATTGCCACAGTTGGAATTTAAAACTGCTGATAATTCGCTAACAGGTACAACTGGTTGTAATAGAATTTCAGGAAAAATCAGGGTCACCCCTTATTTGGTTGATTTTGAAAATTTAGCCGCTACCAGAATGTTTTGTGACAATGCTAAATTTGAAACGCCACTACTTCAATTGCTAAGGGGTAGCCTTTCTTACACACTTGCCAATGAGGAATTAATCTTTACCAAAGAAGGTAAGCAAGTAATGGTATTTAGAAGGGCTTTGTAAAGTGTTTAAGACACCAATGCATAACATTGTTTAGCAATTTCTAATTCTTCATTGGTTGGCACAATCAGTATTTTCACTTTAGCTACATCACTGTTTATGGCAACTATTCCTTTTTGACGTTTGGCGTTTTTTTCTTGATCTAATACTAATCCCAGCCATTCCATTTCTTGGCAAACCAATGCCCTTGTCAGGTCATCATTTTCACCAACACCTCCAGTAAAAACAATGGCATCCAAACCATTTAATACTGCAGCAAATGAACCAATATATTTTTTGATATGATAGGCATACATCTGATACGCTAATATAGCTGGTTTGTCAGCTTGTTCATACCTTGCTTTTACGTCACGCATATCACTAAAGCCGGTAAGACCCAACATGCCACTTTGTTTATTGAGCACATCATGAATTTGTTCAATGGGATAGCCCAATTGGTTTACCAAATAAAAGATTACGGACTGGTCAATATCACCAGCCCTGGTTCCCATCATCAACCCATTCATAGGTCCCAATCCCATACTGGTGTCTACACATTTGCCGTCTTGAATAGCAGTCATACTACATCCATTTCCTAAGTGAATGGTAATGATTTTGGAACTAGTTAAACCTAAATATTCAATGGCTCTTTCAGAAACAAATTTGTGTGAAGTTCCATGAAAGCCATAACTCCTAATCCTATGGTCTTCATAAAATCGATTGGGAATGGCCATTCTGTATGCTAATGCAGGCATGGTTTGGTGAAAAGCAGTATCAAAAACAGCTATCTGTTTGGCAGTAGTAAATATTTGTTCTGCTACTTCTATGCCTAAAAAATTAGCGGGGTTATGTAGTGGAGCTAAAGGAAATAATTGTTTAATTTTTGCCTTGATCTCTTCAGTAATTTCCATGGTATTGGAAAAACTTTCTCCTCCATGAACAACCCTATGTCCAACAGCATGTATTTCTGCTGGGTCTTTGATCACGGCTAGTGGTCCTTCAGATAAATAACTGGCCACCAATTTCAAACCCATGGCATGGTCTTTAATCCGCAATTCTTCTTTGAGTGATTGCTCAGTCCCAGTATGAAAAGTTTTATGTTGGATACTGGCATTATCAGAACCAATTCTTTCAATTAAACCGGAGCAAATAGTAAATGCATCGGGCATGCTGATAAGTTGGTATTTGATAGAGCTACTACCTGAATTAATCACGAATATGTTCATACTATTGGTTAGTTGGTTTGTTGTGCTTGAATGGCAGTAATTACAACGGTATTGAAAACATCATCTACTGTGCAACCTCGGCTAAGGTCATTAACGGGTTTATTAAGCCCCTGTAACATAGGGCCAATAGCCAATGCCCCTGTTTCTCTTTGAACGGCTTTATAGGTATTATTACCTGTGTTTAAGTCGGGAAAAATTAATACAGATGCTTGTCCTGCAACTTCTGAATTGGGCATTTTTTTCTTGCCAACGGAAGGGTCAACAGCAGCATCATATTGAATGGGACCTTCTACTTTTAAATCGGGTCTTCTTTCTCTAACAATATCTGTGGCCCTTCTAACTTTGTCTACGTCTTCTCCCTCGCCAGAAGTACCAGAAGAATAGGAGAGCAATGCAATCTTGGGTTCAATACCAAACATCAAACTAGTTTCTGCAGAAGAGATGGCAATCTCTGCCAATTGTTCTGAGCTTGGGTTGGGGTTTACTGCGCAGTCCCCAAAAATAGAAACCCTATTGGGTAAGCACATAAAAAAGACAGAAGAAACCGTGTTCACACCAGGTTTTGTTTTGACAAATTGCAAAGCAGGTCTAATGGTATGTTGTGTGGTGTGCAATGCTCCAGAAACCATTCCGTCTGCGTGTCCTTTGTACACCATCATGGTGCCAAAATAGGATACGTCTAACATCAAGTCACGCGCCATATCAAGGGTTAACTTTTTGGCCTTACGTAATTCATACAAGGTATTGGCATAGTCTTCAAAAAGAGGTGAAGTGGCAGGATCAATAATATGTACCCTTTCAAAATCTAAAACAATATTGAGTCTTTGTGCAGCAATTGCAATTTGTTCCTTGATACCTAGAATAGTAATTTCTACCACGTCTTGTTTCACCAACATATCAGCAGCTAACAAAATCCTGTCATCACCACCCTCGGGTAAGACAATATGTTTGCGTTGTTCTTTGGCGCGTTTGACAATCTGGTATTGGAACATCCTTGGCGTAATATTACGCGTGTGAAAAGTATTGATTTTTTCACCTATAGATTTGATGTCTATATATTTGTCAAAAGTGCTAATGGCCAAAGCAATTTTTTCCTTGTTATGATGCGCAATTCTGGATTCTGTACTGGCCACTTTATTAACGGTTTCAAACGTGCCAGTTTCTACTTGAATAATTGGTACTACGGTATCCAAACCTTCAATCAATTTTAAAATACTTGGTTCTGGAACCAAACCACCTGTTAAGATGATTCCTGCAATTTTTGGATAGTTCTTAGAAATATTGGCCTGCAAAACCCCACTTAAAATATCACCACGGTCTCCAGGTGTAACTATTAAAGTATTCTTTTTAAGACGTAACAAACAGT
>CAIZMD010000715.1 GCA_903933995.1 uncultured Bacteroidota bacterium | reverse complement strand
TTTTTTACCGCCAAACAAGAAGCTACCCTCTTCAATGTCTTGCACTTGAGTGCCGATAAAAAATTCAAACTAGCCCGTCACTGGAATTGGTATACAGAAATTCATTTGCAACAAACCACGGGTGGTCCACCGGTGAATATTCCCTTCTTTTATACCAGGAATAGGATAGCATTTGAAGGCAATTTCTTTACCAACCTCTTTATCAGTACTGGTGTAGAAATCAAATACCATAGTGCTTATAAAGCTGATAACTATTCACCCATTATGGGGCAGTTTTTCTACCAGAACAGTTATACGGTAAATAATAGACCTGAAGTAGCCGCCTATCTGAACTTTAGGATCAAGAGCTTTAAGTCTTTTATCAGAATAGAAAACCTCAATACCATTAATCCATCCAATGGATTTGCCTTTGACAAACGCAATTTTTTTGCGGAAAACTATGCTGCATCTGGCCTCTGGACCCGTTTTGGCATTTGGTGGAATTTTGTTAATTAGTTTTTAACAATTCTTTAATCTTTTTTTAAGAGACTAAAATTTTAGTATATTGGGCTGCATTTGTAGACCAAGACCCCCAATGATTGATGAACGCACCCCTCCATAGTAGATACTATGCGCATGCCTGCGCGATGGTGCTGTTCATGGTTTTTTCTCTAACCAGTAGAGCACTATTGATTCAGGGTAAAGTAGTGAATAGCTTTACCAAGGAACCTGTGTCATTTGCTTCTGTTTATTGGAAGGTGGCCAATCAGGGTGGTATTACAGATAGTATGGGAGTCTTTCAAATTAAACCATCTCCCTTTGCCATTGATACCATTGTGGTGAATTATGTAGGATTTGAAAAAATGTTATTTCCTTATACCGCAAGCAAAGCAGCCACACCTATTACCCTGTTTTTGAGTGAAACAAAAATGAGTGAAGGTGCAACGGTAAAAACTAAATTCAACAAGGGCCTGCGCTGGTGGAGAGCCATTGTTGCCAACAAACCCAGCAATAATCCCTATAGATTTGACAACTATGCTTATGAGTTGTACAACAAAATGGAATTTGACCTAACCAATTTTGATAAGAAAAGTTTGCAGGATAAAAAGGCACTCAAGCCCTTTAGTTTTATCTTAAAAAATATTGATAGTATCACAGATGCAAAACCTTTTTTACCCGTCTATATTACAGAAGCTATTAGTCAATTCCAATACAGCAATAATCCCTACAAAATAAGAGAGACTATTAAAGCGGTACAAACTTCTGGGATCAAGAATGAGACCGTGATGCAGTTTATTGGGGGCGTAACACAGAAGATCAATTGTTATGGGAATTACATGACTTTGTTTGGAAAGGAATTTATTAGTCCGCTGAGCGATATAGCCGACCGTTATTATAATTTTAAAGGGGCAGACACACAGACCATTAACCAACAGAAATACTTTCACTTATTCTTTACACCCAAGCAAGAAGGAAGCAATACTTTTTCTGGTGATTGTTGGATTCATGCCAAGACCTGGGCCATTCAAAAAATCAATCTCACGGCATCGGCCACTGCCGATATTAATTTTGTGAACCGCCTAAGTGTGGTGCAAGAATTTGCCAAGACGGGTGATTCTACTTGGATGTTTTACAAGGACAAAGTGGTGGTAGATATGTCACCATTTGGTAAGGGTAAATTTAGTTTTATTGGCCGCAGAACCAGTACTTATAAAAATGTACAAATAGACCAAGCCAGCACCCTTACAGCCTTGGCTAAGAGTAGTAAGTTAACAGAAGTAATTATTACTGATTCTGCCAAACAACAGTCTAAAAACTATTGGAAGGGCATGCGTCATGAAGACCTGAGTAGCAATGAACTCAAAGTGTATCAGATGATTGATACTTTGAAACAGATGCCTGCTTTTAAGTCTATGAAAAACAAAGTGGAGTTTATCCTAGACGGTCATAAGAAATTGGGGATGGTAGAAATTGGTCCCTGGTATAAATGGGTGAGCTCTAACCAACACGAGGGTTTGCGTCTGCGTTTTGATTTGGGTACCACAGAACAATTTAGCAAGCAATTAAGACTCTATGGTTATGCAGCTTATGGATTCAAAGACGGACTCTGGAAGGG
>CAIZMD010000714.1 GCA_903933995.1 uncultured Bacteroidota bacterium | reverse complement strand
TTTCATAATGGTATCAATTGATTCAACACCCGCTATGCCTTCGTACAAAGAATAGATGGCTTCATTGATCATGGGCATCAAAATCTTATTGGCTATAAATCCTGGAAAATCATTTACCACGCAGGGTACTTTACCCAATGATTTACTTAATGCAACAATTTGATCTGTAACAGCAGCATCAGTAGCATAGCCATTGATAATTTCCACCAATTTCATCACTGGAACTGGGTTCATAAAATGCATGCCAATTACCAGATTGGGTCTGTTGGTAGCAGCAGCAATTTTAGTGATGGAGATGGAAGAAGTATTACTAGCTAAAATGCAATCCTTTGGAGCATGAGCATCTAATTGTTGAAAGATCTTCAATTTTAGTGCTTCATTTTCTGTTGCCGCTTCTACTACCAATTGAGCATTGGCTACACCCGCTTCTATGGTTTCGTGGATGCTTAGATTGGCTAAAGTGGCTGCCTTATCTGCTTCTGTAATAGCAGCTTTGGTTATTTGACGGTCCAGATTTTTGCTGATGGTCTGAAGGGCTTTTTCTAATTGTACCTTATTTACATCTACTAGGGATACTTTAAAACCTTGTTGGGCAAATACGTGTGCAATGCCATTACCCATGGTTCCAGCGCCAATAACGCTAATCTGCTGTTGCTCCATAAAAATAATTGTGTTTCGCTAAGTTAAAGCTATTTCTTACTCTTGAAATCACCCCTTTTCCAAGCCTTGATAAAGTCTGCCCATGCGGCAGGATTCAAAATATTCATTGGGGGCACCTGACCATTGTAATAGTATTTATTGGCTTGTTGGCGCATTTGAAAGTTGATCGCCTCTCTACCATCGGCCGGCAGGCTAGATAACAACACCCTTCTTTGAGACTCGTCAACATTTTTTCTGGCTATCTCATAGAGGTCATCAGGAACTCGATTGTTTACAAAATCCCTTTCAAATTGCTCCCTTGTAGGTCTGGGTTTTAGAATGGTAGCGGGTAAGTATACAGTATCGGTTACTAGTAATTGAATCCAAGTATATTGGTTGCCGTTTAGATTTTTTGGAATGCTAATGGTATAATTCTTAAATCCAATACAAGAAAAAGTGATTTTATCGCCTTTTAAAACAGCAATAGAGAATACCCCATCTGGGCTGGTAATGGTACCCCTTCCTTTACCCTCAACAATAATACTGGCTGATGCTATGCCCCTCAAACTATCTGCGGTCATGACCACCCCATTAAATTGAACCACAGAGTCCCTATAGGGATTGCCTTCCGTAGTTTCCTGTGCCTGTACTGTGGTGACAAGCAGGGTAAGCAGCAATAAGGTGAAAAAGGGTAGCAGTTTCTTCATCGTGTCAAAAATACAAAGCGTTTTTAACTATTGGGGAATCGCTTTGTTCTTTATTTAAACAATAGGATTTGCAACAAAGTAAGGCCGCCATCTGTTAACTTTGCGCCTAAATTCCTTTTTTAACAAAAACTTTCGTGATGACAGAAGCAGCCATTTTACAGGCATTGAGTAATGTGCAGGAGCCCGATTTGGGCAAGGATCTGGTTACATTGAATATGATCAAGGATATAGCCATTGATGGAAATAAAGTGAGTTTCACCATTATTTTGACCACTCCGGCCTGTCCCATGAAGGATATGATGCGTACCGCAAGTGAAAATGCCATCAAATTCCTGGTGAATAAAGAAGCCCAAATTACTGTGAATTTCACCTCCAATACCTCTACTATCCGCAAGGATAATAAGGAAGTTTTGGGTGGGGTAAAGAACATTATAGCCGTTGTGAGTGGTAAAGGTGGGGTAGGTAAAAGTACCGTTTCTGCCAATCTGGCCCTAGCTTTGGCAGAGGGTGGTGCAACCGTAGGTCTAATGGATGCCGATATTTATGGACCAAGCGTGCCCATCATGTTTGGTGTTAGAGGGGAGAGACCTCTAATGAAGGAAAAAGACGGCAAGGGCATGATTATCCCATTAAACAAACATGGAATTAGTTTAATGAGTATTGGCTTATTGGTAGATGAAAAGAATGCAGTGGTATGGAGAGGTCCCATGGCTAGTTCAGCCATTCGTCAATTTGTAACTGATGTTGATTGGGGTGAATTAGACTACCTAGTAATTGATATGCCACCGGGAACGGGTGATATTCATTTAACCTTAATGCAAACCGTCCCAGTAACGGGAGTAGTCATTGTAACAACACCGCAAAACGTGGCTTTGGCCGATGCTAAAAAAGGCATTGCCATGTTTGGTCAAGCACAGATTAATGTACCCATTATTGGGTTGGTTGAGAATATGGCTTATTTCACACCAGCTGAACTACCGGATAACAAATACTATTTATTTGGAAAAGAAGGGGGCAAGCGTTTGGCTGAAGAATATGATCTGGCCTTCTTGGGACAAATTCCTTTGATACAATCTATTAGAGAAGGGGGGGATGCAGGCGTTCCAGCCATGGCGGGTTCAGAAGAATTAACCAAAAAAGCGTTCCGCGATTTTACTGCCGCTGCTGTTAGAAATATTGCCATGCGTAATGCCAATATGCCCAAAACAGAAATGATTGCGGTGACTGAATAATTAACGAATACTTTATTTATCAAGCTCCATTCAATGAAATGAATGGAGCTTTTTATTGCTAACTTGTGTCTATGTATAATATTCCTTATTTCAAAGCTTCAGAAGATGGGGAAGTGCTTGCTTTTATGAAAGCACATCCATTTGTCACCATCTGCGGAATAGATAACAATAATTTCCCTGTGGCAACCCATGTGCCTGTTTTAATTGTGGAAAGGGATGGGAAATGCTTTCTTCAGGCACATATCATGCGCAAGCAGGATCACCACATAGCATTTGAAAATAATCCCAATGTATTAGTGGTGTTTCAAGGAGCCAATGCCTATGTTAGTTCTAGCTGGTATGACCAAGACCAACGGGGTAGTACTTGGAATTACCAAGCAGTTCATGCAAAAGGGGTATTAAGATTTTTATCTGATGCTGAATTGTTTGAATTACTGTCAAACCTAACGGCACATTTTGAAAAAGATCCTGATTCACCATCACAGGTAAAAAATCAGACGGATGATTATATGCAGTCAAATATGAAAGCCATTGTGGCACTTGAAATAGAAATAATGGATTTGCAACATGTTTTTAAAATGAGTCAAAACAGAAATAAGAAAAGCTATCATAATATTATTGAAGAATTAGAGAAAGGTGATTTAGCCGCAATTATTGTGGCTGAAGAAATGAAGAAACAATCACCACAAATCAATGATTGATGAAAAAGCTAGCGTTTATATTCCTATTGTTAAGTGTTGCTTGTATGAATAGTAAAGTGCCCCATAGCAGTCAATTTAGTGAAACAGCTTTTGACACGCAAGGTCATAGAGGATGTAGAGGTTTGATGCCTGAAAATACCATTGCCGCTATGTATAAAGCCATTGACCTAGGGTTAACAACTTTGGAAATGGACGCCAGTATTTCTAAGGATGATCTGGTGTTCTTAAGTCATGAGCCATTTTTTAATCATGAAATTAGTTTGCAACC
>CAIZMD010000713.1 GCA_903933995.1 uncultured Bacteroidota bacterium | reverse complement strand
TAATTTCACGCAAGTTTTTCTTGGTCAACAAAGCATTGATATATCCTACTTCAACAGGTACGTGTTGGTTAAACAATACCCTACCTACAGTAGTTTCAATCAATTTGTTACTCAATTTTCCATTCTCACGAACCATTGTTTTCACACGGATATTGGCGTGAAGGTCTACCACTTTTTCGTTGTAGGCAATCACTACTTCATCCATGTTATAGAAAGCCATGCCTTGACCCTTGATCACTTCATTGTTCATGGTTTTCTTACCCTTGGTCATGTAATACAATCCCAAGACCATGTCCTGTGAAGGAAGGGTGATTGGTGTACCATTCTGAGGGTTCAAAATGTTGTGAGAAGACAACATCAACAATTGGGCTTCCAAAATAGCAGCATTGCTCAAAGGCACGTGCACGGCCATCTGGTCACCATCAAAGTCGGCGTTGAAAGAAGAAGTTACCAATGGGTGTAATTGAATAGCTTTTCCTTCTACTAATTTTGGTTGGAAGGCCTGGATACTCAAACGGTGCAATGTTGGGGCACGGTTCAGCATGATTGGGTGGCCTTTCAATATATTTTCTAAGATATCCCAAACAACTGCTTCTTTGCGATCTACCAATTTCTTGGCACTCTTCACAGTTTTTACAATACCTCTTTCAATCAATTTTCTAATAACAAATGGCTTAAACAATTCCGCAGCCATGTCTTTAGGTAAACCGCACTCGTGGATTTTTAATTCAGGTCCAACCACAATTACAGAACGTCCGGAATAATCCACACGCTTACCAAGTAAGTTCTGACGGAAACGACCTTGCTTACCCTTCAACACATCGCTCAAAGATTTCAATGCACGTCCACCTTCTGCTTTTACAGCATTTGATTTACGGCTATTGTCAAACAATGAATCAATGGCTTCTTGTAACATACGTTTTTCATTACGTAAGATTACTTCAGGCGCTTTGATCTCTAACAAACGCTTTAAACGGTTGTTACGGATAATCACCCTACGGTATAAGTCATTCAAATCAGATGACGCAAAACGGCCACCATCTAATGGAACCAATGGACGTAATTCTGGAGGAATAACAGGAATATACTGCATCACCATCCACTCTGGGCGGTTAGTGATACGTGTACCTGCATCACGGAATGATTCTACCACGCTCAAACGCTTCAAGGCATCAGCCTTACGTTGTTGAGAAGTTTCAGTGGCAGCAGCATTACGCAAAGAGAAACTCAAACCATCAAGGTCAATTCTTTCTAAAAGAGCGTGAACTGCTTCAGCACCCATTTTAGCAACGAATTTTTGAGAATCGTCATCTGGAAGGTATTGGTTATCCTTTGGCAAATTGTCAAGGATATCTAAGTATTCCTCTTCGGTTAAAAGATCACCCATGTTCAGGTTTTCTTTGATACCGCCCTGGATTACTACATAGCGCTCGTAGTATACAATGGTTTCTAATTTCTTAGAACTCATTCCCAACAAATAACCAATCTTGTTAGGTAAGCTCTTGAAGTACCAGATATGCACTACTGGAACAACCAATTTGATATGTCCCATGCGCTCTCTACGCACTTTCTTTTCAGTTACTTCTACACCACAACGGTCACAAACGATACCCTTGTAACGGATACGCTTGTATTTTCCACAGGCGCATTCGTAATCTTTAACGGGTCCGAAGATCCTTTCACAAAACAAGCCATCACGCTCGGGTTTATAAGTCCGGTAGTTGATGGTTTCAGGCTTTAACACTTCACCAAAACTTCTTTCCAGAATGCTATCAGGCGATGCTAGGCTGATGGTGATCTGTGAAAAAGTAGGTCTAGGTTTGTTATCTCTTTTGATTGCCATATCGGGTTTGAGAATTTGTATTATTTTATGTTGTTTCAACCGAATTTGTTGATTCGGTTGTCTGTCAATGTTAAGTTTAAAAAGAATGGAAAAGAGGATGACAATTGTTACCGTCATCCACCTTCCAAATTCATTTATTCAAACTTAAGGTCAAGACCCAAGCCTCTCAATTCATGTACCAATACATTGAATGATTCTGGTACACCTGGACGTGGGATATTATCTCCCTTCACAATGGCTTCGTACGTTTTAGCACGGCCAATGATATCATCCGATTTGAGGGTTAACAATTCTTGTAAGATATTGGCTGCACCATAAGCTTCCAGTGCCCAAACCTCCATCTCACCAAAACGCTGACCACCAAACTGTGCCTTACCACCCAACGGTTGTTGTGTAATCAAGCTATATGGTCCAATTGAACGGGCGTGCATTTTATCATCAACCATGTGGTGTAGTTTGATCATGTAGATCACACCCACAGTAGCTTTCTGATGGAAACGCTCACCAGTTTCACCATCGTATAGATAAGTATGTCCATTTCTAGGAATGCCTGCTTCAACACAGTATTCTTCAATTTGTGTTGTAGAAGCACCATCAAAAATTGGCGTAGCAAATTTGACACCCAATTTTTTACCGGTCCATCCAAGAATGGTTTCGTAGATCTGACCCAAGTTCATCCTGGAAGGTACCCCTAGTGGATTCAATACAATATCCACTGGTGTTCCATCTTCCATGAATGGTAAGTCTTCTGCACGAACAATTTTTGCAACGATACCCTTGTTACCGTGTCTACCCGCCATCTTATCCCCTACTTTCAGCTTACGCTTAACAGCAAGATATACTTTAGCTAGTTTCAATACACCAGCAGGTAATTCATCTCCAATGCTGATATTGAATTTTTCACGTTTGTATCTGCCCAACTCTTCGTTGAACTTAATGCTATAGTTGTGTAACAAAGTGTTGATCTGATCATCTGTTTTGGCATCACCAGTCCATCCCAAAGGATTTACGTTTTGGTAATCAATGGTGCTCAAGTTCTTTTGATTAAACTTAGCGCCTTTGCCAATCAACATTTCACCAAAGTTGTTACTTACACCAGTGCTAGCCTTGTCTTTCAACAGAGTTTGCAATTTGTCTAACAACAATTCTTTAATGCTTTCAACATTCTGTTGGTGCACTTTTTCAACTTTTTCTAACTGTGCTTTTTCACGAATCTTACCGTTCTTATCTTTCTTAGCACGTTGGAATAGTTTCTTGTCAATCACCACACCTTCAGTTCCGTTTGGAGCTTTCAAAGAAGCATCTTTTGCATCACCGGCTTTGTCACCAAAGATGGCACGCAATAATTTTTCTTCGGGTGTAGGATCAGATTCACCTTTAGGAGTGATTTTACCAATTAAGATATCGCCTTCCTTGATGGTGGCACCAATGCGGATAATTCCGTTCTCATCCAAATCCTTAGTAGCATCTTCTGATACATTAGGAATATCTGGAGTCAATTCTTCTTCACCCAATTTGGTATCACGAACTTCTAATTCATATTCTTCAATGTGAACTGAAGTAAATAAGTCTTCGCGAACTACTTTTTCAGAGATTACAATGGCATCCTCAAAGTTGTAACCCTTCCATGGCATGAATGCCACTTGCAAGTTTCTACCCAAGGCCAATTCACCATTTTGTGTAGCGTATCCTTCTGTTAAGAAATCACCTTTTTTAACTTGTTGACCTTTCTTCACAGCAGGGCGAAGATTGATACAAGTTGCTTGGTTAGTCTTCATGAACTTAGTCAGTGTATACACTTGCAAGTCATCATTAAAGCTTACCAAACGGTCAAGGTCATTTCTATCGTAGCGAACATGAATATGGTTGGCGTCAACAAACTCAACAACACCATTTCCTTCAGCGTGGATTTGAATCCTAGCATCACGAGCAGCTTTTCCTTCTAGTCCAGTACCCACAATTGGAGCTTCTAAACGAATCAAAGGAACAGCCTGACGTTGCATGTTTGATCCCATCAAGGCACGGTTGGCATCATCATGCTCCAAGAAAGGAATCAGAGAAGCACTCAAACCAACAATTTGGTTAGGCGCAACGTCCATAAATTCCACTTCTTCCTTGTCCAAAATGGGGAAGTCACCTGTTTGACGAGAAACTACTTTATCTTCTGCAAAACCACCCTTGTCATTCAATGGAGAATTACTCTGGGCAATTTTAGCGCTATCTTCTTCTTCGGCACTTAGGAAAGTAAGCGTGTTCATGTTTACTTTTCCGTCTTCTACTTTGCGATAAGGGGTTTCAATAAAGCCCATATCGTTGATAGCAGCGTGTACGCAAAGAGTAGAAATCAAACCAATGTTTGGTCCTTCTGGAGTTTCAATAGTACACAACCTACCGTAGTGAGAATAGTGTACGTCACGAACCTCAAATCCAGCGCGCTCTCTACTCAAACCTCCTGGTCCTAGTGCGGAGATCCTACGCTTGTGCGTGATCTCACTCAAAGGATTGGTTTGGTCTAAGAACTGAGACAACTGAGAAGTACCAAAGAAAGAGTTGATCACAGAAGAAAGGGTACGTGCGTTGATCAAATCAACTGGTGTAAACACCTCGTTATCCCTAACGTTCATACGCTCTCTGATGGTTCTAGCCATACGAGCCAGACCCACACCAAATTGGGCGTATAATTGCTCACCTACTGTTCTAACCCTACGGTTGCTTAAGTGATCAATATCATCAATCTCAGCCTTACCATTGGTCAAACGTACTAGGTACTTAATGATCTCAATGATATCTGGTTTGGTTAATACTTTCTTTTCTAAAGGATAGTCAAGACCTAGTTTGCGGTTGATCTTATACCTACCAACTTCTCCTAAATCATAACGTTTGTCAGAGAAGAACAATTTGTCAATGATACCACGAGCAGTTTCATTATCAGGGGCATCAGCACCACGCAATTGGCGATAGATATGCTGAACCGCTTCTAATTCACTGTTAGAAGTATCCTTGTTCAATGTATTGTAAATGATGGCATAGTCGCCTCCAACGTCTTCTTTCTGAATAAATACGCTCTTCACTTCCATTTCAATAATGGTAGCAATAGCTTCTTCATCCAGCACGGTGTCGCGCTCCATCACAATTTCGTTACGCTCAATGCTCACTACTTCACCAGTGTCTTCGTCCACAAAATCTTCTACCCAAGTTCTAAGAACACGAGCAGCTAATTTTTTACCAACCTGGTTAGCCAATGATTTTTTGTCTGCTTTTACTTCATCGGCCATGCCAAACAATTCCAAAATGTCCTTGTCTGTTTCATAACCAATAGAACGCAACAAAGTAGTTACAGGGAACTTCTTCTTACGATCAATATAAGCGTACATCACGTTGTTGATGTCTGTGGCAAACTCCATCCAAGCTCCTTTGAAAGGAATTACCCTTGCAGAGTAAATCTTGGTTCCGTTCGGGTGAACAGACTGACCAAAGAATACACCAGGAGAACGGTGTAGCTGTGATACAACTACGCGCTCAGCTCCGTTAATTACAAAGGTTCCTCTAGGAGTCATGTATGGGATATTTCCCAAAAACACGTCTTGTACAATGGTTTGGAAGTCAACGTGCTCTTCGTCATTACAACTCAAGCGCAGTTTGGCCTTCAAAGGCACCGCATAAGTTAAACCACGTTCCATACACTCTTCAATAGTGTAGCGTGGGGGATCAATAAAATAATCCAGGAACTCCAGTACGAAAATGTTACGCGTGTCTGTAATAGGAAAATTTTCCTTAAACACACGGAACAAGCCTTCCACGTTACGTTTGTCGGGCGTTGTTTCTAACTGAAAAAACTCTCTGAAAGATTCTAACTGAATGTCGAGTAGGTCTGGGGCATCAGCCAAGTGTTTAGTTTTACCGAAGCCGACCCTGTTGTTCAATGTAGTTGTAGACATATTTGTGTAAAACCGGTTTTAGTACGTAAAATTTTGGGGAGAACTAAGTGCTTCTCTTAACGTACAATCGGCGCATCTACCATTCAAACAAATGATAAAAATGTCCACCCGCTAAAATGCCCAAAATAAAGGATGGCAAAACTAAGCAATTAGTAGAACAATAAAAAAACAAATTTTTTGACCCTATTGGGCATAAAAAAACCAACAGGAGGATATCCTGTTGGTTCAATTTTATGGAAGTAGGTTAATTACTTAACTTCTACTTCAGCGCCAGCATCTTTCAGTTTAGCAGCAATATCTTCAGCTTCAGCTTTAGATACGCCTTCTTTCACTGCTTTAGGAGCGCCGTCAACTAGGTCTTTAGCTTCTTTCAAGCCTAAGCCAGTCAATTCTTTAACAATCTTAACTACAGTCAATTTGCTAGCACCACCGCTAACCAATACAACGTCAAAAGAGGTTTTCTCTTCAACTGCTGCTGCAGCGTCACCGCCACCTGCTGCTACTACAACTGCTGCTGCAGCTGGTTCAATACCGTAGTCTGCTTTCAATACGTCTGCTAATTCCTGAACTTCTTTAACTGTCAGGTTAACTAGAGATTCTGCTAATGCTTTAATGTCTGCCATTTTGTGTAAATTTTTTCCGCCTTCATGTCTCGTCTTGCGGGATCCGGCGGATGGTTTAAAAAAATTCTGCCTTTATTTTCCCTCAGGCCTGGGATATCTTGGTTCCGGTTTCCCGGTTTCAATTTATGCTTATGCTGCAGGAGCTTCTGCACTTGGAGCTTCAGGAGCTGCTTCAACTGCTACTGCTTCAACTGCTGCTTCAACAACTGCTTCTGGTGCAGTTCCTGCTGCTTTTTGCTCGTGGTGATTCAACAAAGCCGCAATAACGCGTTTTGCTGGAGATTGCAACAATCCAATTACTTCACCAATCAATTCATTCTTAGACTTGATTTGAGTAAGTGCTTTCAGATTATCGTTACCTGTGTAGATATCACCGTTGATAAATGCTGCTTTCAATACTGGTTTTTCAGTATTGCTTCCTTTGCGGAAAGAAGAGATAATCAAAGCTGGTTCTTTGGGGTTCTCAGAGAACATCAAAGCGGTTACATTGTGCAATGAATCATATACACCTGCATATTTTTCAGCATCCAATGCTTCCAAAGCCTTACGGATCAAAGTATTCTTAGCCACTTTCATTTCAACCTGCTTGTCAAAGCAAGTTCTGCGCAGGTTAGAAACCTGTGCAACAGTCAATGCTTCTGTATCAGTGATATAAAAGTTATTGTATTGTGTGAACTTCTCTTTCAAGAGTTCAATCACCTCATTTTTTTGGTCTTTGTTCATAACTAATTTTTTTTACAACCCGGGTCATTTCAATCCCGTTTTACCGGGAACGATCACCAGGACTAGTTGATTAATGATTTGGTGTCCAATGTGATACCAGGACTCATGGTGCTAGCCATGCTTACTGCTTTCAGGTAGGTACCTTTGGAAGAAGATGGCTTCAACTTCAAGATAGCGTTGATCAGCTCAGTGCTGTTCTCAGTAATCTTTTCTGGAGCAAAAGAGATACGACCAATAGAAGCGTGAACAATACCAGTCTTATCAACTTTAAATGCAATCTTACCACCTTTCACCTCATTAACTGCAGCTGCAACATCATTTGTTACAGTACCAGTTTTAGGGTTTGGCATCAAGTTACGTGGTCCTAATACTTTACCCAGTTTACCAATTTTAGGCATAACTGCAGGTGTAGCAATGATCACGTCTACGTCTACCCAACCACTTTCAATCTTTTGGATGAACTCGTCAAGACCCACAAAATCAGCGCCTGCTTCGTTAGCAGCTGCTTCTTTATCAGGAGTACACAAAACCAAAACGCGTTTGGTTTTACCAGTACCATGTGGAAGAGATACGGTTCCACGAACTTGTTGGTCAGCTTTCTTAGGATCAACTCCCAAGCGGATGTGCAAGTCTACAGAACTATCAAATTTGGTGCAATTGATTTCTTTTACAAGGTTAGAAGCTTCTTTCAGGGAATAAATTTTGTTTTTATCCACCTTAGTTACTGCTACTTTTCTTTTTTTAGTAAGTGACATTTTCTAAATGATTTAAGGTGAATAATTAATTTTCCCAAGGGGCTTTACCTTCAACAGTAACACCCATAGAACGGGCTGTACCAGCTACCATGTTCATGGCACTGTGCAAAGTGAAAGCATTCAAATCGCTCATCTTGTCTTTGGCAATGGCTTCAACTTGATCCCAAGTTACTTTACCAACCTTAACACGATTGCTTTCTTTAGATCCTTTCTGAATCTTAGCTGCTTCCATTACCTGAACTGCTGCTGGAGCTGTTTTGATAACAAAGTCAAAAGACTTGTCTGTGTATACTGTGATCAAAACGGGAACTACTTTACCCATTTTGTCTTGAGTTCTAGCATTAAACTGCTTACAGAACTCCATGATGTTAACACCCTTTGAACCAAGGGCTGGACCTACTGGAGGTGCTGGGTTGGCGGCTCCGCCTTTCACCTGCAACTTTACGTAGCCTGAGATTTCTTTTGCCATTTTTTAGATTTTATTGGTGATATCGTGCTGCTTTTTAGCAACACTCCCAAAGTCAATCATTCTTCCTAAAAAGAACTTTTGGGGCGGCAAAGGTAAGGAATAATTGGAAAAATCCAAATTTAAAAGGCATTCATTAATTCAATGACCCTATAAATATCCAAAGCATCATGACAAGCAGAGCAAGGAAGGCTCAAAGTAGTGGCATGAATCTCCTCTGAAATAGGAAAAGACCTTCCCTCAAACCAGGGAGCCAGGGCTTTTTGATGATTGGGGGCAATGGGGTAATGAATTTCTGTACCAACCCCATTTTCCAACAAATAGGCTTTCAGGGCATCCCTACGGGGATGGCGCACATTGAAAATATGGTACACGTCATCATAATCCCCATCAACAACAGGGAGTATGAAATCTGATTTAAGGTTGGCCAAATACAAACTTGCTAAATCTCTTTTGTGCGCGGTGATAGCAGCAAGATAGGGCAATTTAATAGATAGGAACAAGGCTTGCAATTCGTCTAAACGGCTATTGAATCCAACCTGGTCGTTTTGATATTTTTGATGAGAACCATAGTTTCGCATACTCCTAAGGGAAGTAGCAAAGGC